>JBGTRP010000204.1:0-9870 GCA_041940685.1 Acanthopleuribacteraceae bacterium | reverse complement strand
AGCATGGTGAGCACCGGAGCGAAGGCCGGGAGGGCGAGGGCCTGTCCGTTGCCGGGCATCATCAGGAGGTAGGCGACTGGGATGAGGTAGACGATCTGCAGGCCGATGCGCGAGAGGAGGACGGTGTCGCGCAGGAGGAGGCGCAGCTCCTTGCGGACGATTGAGGCGAGCAGGCCGGCGCGCATGCCGCGCGAGGCTATGGCGGCCGTGTTGCGGCGCGGCTCCATGGCTGAGACGGCGGCTGCGTCCGTGACGAAGCGGCGGGAAAAGACCCAGACGCCGAGCGAGAACAGGCCTGCGCAGATGAGCGTGACGAGCAGCATTGCAGGGGCGTCGCCTGTGACGGCGCGGGCGGGGAAGAAGTAGAAGGCGTCGGCGTCGATCTGGATCCAACCCTTGTCGGGGATCGCGTCAACGTCTTGTGCGAGGTCAATGGTCATGCCTTCACGCCCCTTGAGCTCTATGGCGACGGTGTTTGTAATCTCGCCCGAAACGCTATAAAAAACGAGGGTCACCTCCTGTTTGGCGCTATCCAAATTGTTCAGCGTCAATAGCGTGGACCATGTATCGGGAACCGTAGTGTAATGCGGTAGCAATAAGGGCGATTCTTGTGCGGTCGCCATGAGTTTTATCAGGGCGATACATAAACATAAAAAGCGTAATTTCATATGTTTCCTTCTGCCGTGGCGGTGTCGTCCTCCTATCGAGGTAATAAGCTTTTGGAAGGACTCGCTAAGATACCAAGGCCTTTTCGATCATAGCCGAGTCAGCCTTCCGGTCCGAATCCTTGGTAGGGTAATCTGACCCTGGACCGAAAGGACCTCTAAGCGCGGTACGTACTTTATAGGCAATGGGTTTCTCTTCCTTTGAAATCCATGCCTATATGGTAGTTACCGCTCTCAAGATGGTCGGAAGCTACAAATCGGCGCTATCCCTGCTCCTGTCGTTTCCAGTAAGCTGTTGGTTGATCCTAACCATGGGAGGCGTGGCATCATGACGCATGACCTTTTTGACGGCGTTGAGGGGTTGCTGTTTGATTTGGATGGCGTGATGTACGTGAGCGGCAAAGCGATCGACGGCGCCGCGGACGCCATCCGCCACGTGAGGGCGCGCGGTCTGCCCTGCCGCTTCGTCACCAATACCACCACCCAAAGCCTGGCCTCGCTGCACGCGAGGCTCAAGGCCCTGGGTCTGCCCATCGAGCGCGGCGAACTGGTGACCGCCGCCTCGGCCGGCGTGTTGTACCTGCGGCGGATGAAGCGGCCCGTCTGCTATTTTGTGTTGGAGCCCGATACGCTGCGCGACTATGCCGAGTTCCCCACCAGCGACCGCGATCCGGAAGTTGTGGTGATCGGCGATTACGGGCATCAATGGGATTTCGCGCTCATCAACCGCGTCTTCCGCTTGTTGATGAACGGCGCGGATCTGGTCGCCCTTCACAAGGGCCGCTATTTTCAGGTTTCCGATGGGTTGGAGATCGATACGGGCGCCTTTGTCACGGGTCTGGAATACGCCAGCGGAAAAACCGCGGCGGTCATCGGCAAACCCCAAGCCACCTTCTTCGAGTTGGCCCTCGCGGATATGGGTTTGACCCCACGCCAGGCCGTCATGATCGGAGACGATATCCTCTCCGACGTGGGCGGCGCCCAGAATGCCGGGCTGCGTGGGGTGTTGGTTCGCACGGGAAAATACCGTGAAGCCGTGGCGGCCGCCTCACCGATCAAACCCGACGCCGTCATCGATTCGGTCGCCGACCTCCTCCACCTGCTCTGAACTCCGCGGATGCGCCGCCCTGTTTCGGCGCTGCCTCGCATCCGGCTAGGCGCGATGGCCCCAGGGCAACAGATCCCCCAACAAGGCCTCGACCCGCTGGGTCCATTCCCCTTCAAAGGCAAGGGTCTCCACGAGTTGGTTCGAGCGAAACACGTGGGTGGCCTCGGGTTGTTCCTCCACGCGTATTTCTTCGATCCATAGATGAAGCGCGCGTCCGTCCCAGCGGCAGTCCCGGCAGCGATGCAACCAGCGGCGCCAAAGCTCCAGGCGAATTGGAGCCAGGCCGCTCTCATTGAGCCTGGGAGGAAAAGACTTTTCGCGGATGGCCCAAATCCGGCCCTTGTCCAAACCGCGATAAAAGGTTCCCGCTCTTGGGTCGGGTGGTCCTTTGACCAGGTACAAATGTTCCAGAAAAATCGGCTTCCAGCCACTTTCGGGATAATGAGCGAGATAATGCGTCAACCGGCGGTCGCGGCCCTCCTCCAGGTAGCGAATCGCGCGGGCGGTGGCGCGCTCCTCGGGAATGCCCGCCAGGGAATCGCCACCGGCGGCGAAGACCGCATCCAGAAACCCGTCCAGAAGAGGCGTTTCTCCCTTGACCTCTCCCATGAGGCCGGCAAAGCTCAGCTTGTCCTTCCGAAACGCGCGGCATAGGAAACCCACCAGGTTCACGGACGCGGTCCGCCGCAGGTAGGCGCCCACCCAGGGGATATCCTCGAACAGCGTTTCGCTCAGATTGTATCGGTCCCGGGCTTCCTCTAAAAAGCGGATTTCTTCAGGGTTGGGAAGCTGGTGGAAACCCAGACACAAAATGTCGGTGCAACGGCGGTCGCCACGGTAGGCGAGCGTCACGGCCAGCGCGATCAGGGTTTTGGCGTCCGAAGTTTCCCGGTACCTTTGGCAGAGCAACTCCCAGTCGGCCTTACCCAGATGGTCGCCGAAACGCGGAACCTTTTCCACCGTCAGCGCGGCCAGCGCGCGAAACATATTTTTCAGGCCGGGCGTTGTCTTGGGAGATTGGATGGGAAAGGCCTCGGTAATGGCGCGCGTGGTCTCGCGCATGCGCCGGGGCTCGAAAAAAAAGGCCATCACTCACTCCGCGAGGTCACGGTAAATTTCGTTGAACAACTCCGCTTCCTTGAGCCGGAATTTGATTTCGATCCTGCGGGATCGGACGGGGTCCTCCTCGCCGCGGTCGTCCAGAATCAGGTGGGAATACGAGCGGCCGCCGGCAACGACCATGGATTCGAGCTTGTCTCGATCCGCTCCGGCGCGGTCCAGAAGCGCGGTCATCACGGCCAGCGCCCGCTGTTGGGAAAGCTCCAGGTTGTAGAGGTAGGCGCCACGGGAGTTGGTATGACCCTCGATTTCGATCTGCTTGATGGAATCCACGAATGCCTTGTCCAAAATTACGCGGAAATAGGTGTCGAAGATGATGTCCAGCCGCGCGCGGCCCTCGGGCCGCAGGATGGCCTCGTCCTCCCCGAACAAAATGCCGGAATGAACATGCAGCACGCCCGTATCGGGGTCCACCCGCACATCCTTTCCCTCAAAGGCGCTCTCGAGCTTTTGGATAAGCGCTTGCTGCGTTTGGTGGAACGAGAGTAGTTTTTGCTCCTGGCGCTCCAGCAGGCTCTGTTTCTGGCGATTGGCATCGGAGAAATGAAACAAGGCCACCACCAGCAGCAATACGAAGATCATCAGCATCGCGGCCAACAGGTCGCTGTAGGAAACCCAGAAATTGGGCTGTTCCAGACCGCCACCCCGCCGCCGGGTTTTGACCCACATCATGGCTTGCGCCTGCCGAGCCAGGAGCCCTTCTTGGCCTTGGCCGGGGAGCGTTCGTTGGAAAGCAGGTGGTTCAGGCCTTCGATGGAGCGGTCCAAGCCCTTCAGCGTCTCGCTGAAATGGGTCAGGCTGCGAGCCAGCAACTCATCGAACTCGGCGTGAACGGTTTCCAGGGATTGGGTGAGCTCGCCCTTGAAATTGGCGAGGCTTTTCCCCAAGGCGTCCTTCATGAACTCCAGTTGTTCGCGGTAACCCTCCCAGTGCCGGTCCAACCGCTGAAGTTGGCGGACCAGCTCCTTGTGGGTATGGAGAATGTCCGCGTTGGCCAAGCGCGCGGCCTGCAATAGCTTTTTCATTTCAGTGCCCGCGTCGGTGATGGCGGCCACGGCCTCGCGCTGCAAGTCCTCGACTTGGGCGATGCGCTCCAAGGCCTGTGCGGTCTCACGCGAGAGTTGTAACTGATTCTGGATGTCCACCCGCTGTTCATGGGCGAATTGCTGGCGTTCGGCATTGAGCTTCTCCAGGTATTGGTTGAGGATGCGCTGGAACTCCCCATGCTCGGATTCGCGCGCGCTCATGCGGTCCAGGGCGTCTCGGATCGCGGGCAAGGACTCGGCCAACGCCTTCAGGATTTCCGGGTCTTCGGTCTGCTTTGCAGAACCCTGTCCCGCGAACGCGGATGCCTCCAGCGCCCGCGTCATGGCTCGGTACACGACCTCCTCCAGGTTCTTGGCCACACGGGTCGTGGATTCCTGCAGACGAAAAAAGCGCAGGTTCAGGTCGTTGCTGCTCAGGAGGAAGGGCTTGTCGCGCAGGGCCGAGCGCAGCTCGTTGAAGCAGGACTCGAATCGCCAACCGATTTCCTTTTGCCGCCAGGTCCACCAAAGGGCGGTGGCGATACCGGCGATGGAAGTCAGAAATGCGAGGCTCATCCCGCCTAAAAGCCGCTGTACATCCGAGGTTAACCGGTCCGCATTGGTGGGATCCAAACCTGACAACCCCACCACCAAACCCAAAAAGGTGAACAGGATCCCCGCACCCGTGAGGATGCCCGGCATGGCTTCCAACCGCCCGAATCCCGCGTGGGCCTGAAAGAAACGTTTGCCGTCGCAGACCTCCTCTACATCCAATACCCAACCGGATCGCCGTTCCGTTTGCAGGGGTTCGCGGTTCATGACGCCCGCGAGCGCGTGGGCCAAATCGTCGACCAGGAGATCGGAATGGGAACGCCATTCCTGTACTACCTCCTTGAAGGCGCGTTCGCCTCCGCAGGCCTTGATCGCCTCGACAAGGCGATGGAGCTCGGCCATGGTGCGGCGGTATGCGCCGAAACAGTTGCGGCCCTGCGCCCCGCCGAACAAGATGATCAGCAGGCTGAGGGCCAGTGAAATCAACAAAAGGGTCATGCGGCCATCCCTCGAAAATTTGCATCGAAAATTGGAGCATATCACAATTCGAAAACCGGAATGTCCGCGGTCCCAGCCCGCGCGTTTCCTGGCATGATTGCAACCCCGGTTGAGGACGGCGGAGAACGCCGCATTTCTGGTCTCAGGAAAGTGGAACCGGGGTATGATGTGTGGGAAGGCGCGAGGATTCCAATATTCAGGAAAATACTTCCATTCTGTGAGAGTTAAATGATACGGCCCCCAGCCAAAAACAGCCTGGTCCTCTACAAACATCAGCCCGCTCGAGTCGTGGAAAGCGCGGATAAATTGACCATCGAAATCGCGAACGGGGTCCGCAAATCGGTACGCATCAAGGATGTGACCCCGCTCCATGAGGGTCCTATTCAAAGCCTGACCGAACTGACGCCTCGAACGGGTGAGGTGGCGGTGGCTTGGGAGTTGCTCGCGGGCGGCGCCACCAGGCTCTCCGAATTGGCGGAACTGATTTACGAGGAAGACTCGGCCCCGGCCGTCTGGGCGGCCTGGCAACTGGTGCGGGAAGACCTCTACTTCCACGGCGATCCCGACCGGGTTGTGGCGCGAACCGGGGAGGAGGTCGCCGCTCTTAAACGCGCTCGGGAAGAGAAAGCCAGGGAGAAGGCCGAATGGTCCGCATTCCTGCGGCGCGTACGGTCGGGCGGGCTGAACCCCGAGGATGCGCCGCGCCTGCAAAGCGTGGAGGCGCTGGCCTTGGGCCGGGCACAGAACAGCCGCGTATTGAGCGATCTTGGTTTGAGCGGGACCCGCGAACAGGCGCATGCGCTATTGCTGCGGCTCTCGGTGTGGGATGCGACCCTGAATCCCTACCCGCCACGACTGGACTTGCCGGACCAGCCCCCTGATTTGCCACTGCCCGACATGCCGGAGGAGGAAAGACTGGACCTCACCCATCTTCCCGCCTTTGCCGTGGATGACGAGGGCTCCGAAGATCCCGACGATGCGATCAGCATCGATGGCGGGCGGATCTGGGTGCATGTGGCCGATGTAGCGGCCCTGGTCGCGCCCGACAGCGAACTGGACCTGGAGGCCCGGGCGCGCGGCGCCAACTCCTACCTGCCCGAACGCACCAACCCCATGCTGCCCCATGCCCTGACCGACCGACTGGCCCTTGGCCTGCAAGCGGAGTCGCCCGCCCTATCGATTGGGTTCGTCCTCGACGAAACCTGCCAGCCGCGCGATGTTCAAATCGCGCCCAGCCGCGTGCGGGTGACTCGGCTTACCTATGCCGAGGCCACGGAGCGGTTGGGAGAAGAACCGCTGGCCTCGCTCGCGCGCCATGCCGAGCGCTATCGACAAAGGCGGCGGGCGCAGAACGCGGTCCGCATCGATTTACCCGAGGCGAAGATCCGCGTCGTAGACGGAGAGGTGTGCATTCGGCCCCTGCCGCGCCTGGCGAGCCGCGAGATGGTGACCGACATCATGCTGATGGCCGGCGAGGGCATTGCGCGCTTCGCACTGGAGCGCGAGATCGTCATTCCCTTCGCCACCCAACAGGCGCCCGAGACCATCGAGGACCCGCGCGATCCCGCGGCCATGTTCGCATACCGCAAAAAGTTGAAACGCAGCCAAATGAAGACCGTGGCCGAACCGCACGCGGGTTTGGGCTTACCGGTCTACACCCGCGCGACCAGTCCGCTACGGCGCTATGTGGACCTAATCGTTCACCAACAGATTCGCGCTCATATGCGTGGGGAGCCCACCCTTGACGGACGGGCCGTGGTGGCGCGGCTCGGCGCGGCGGAGGCGGTTTCCGGAAGTGTGATTCAGGCCGAACGGCTCTCCAATCGGCACTGGACCCTGGTCTACCTGCTGCGGCATCCCCAGTGGCGCGGTACGGGAATCCTGGTGGACAAACGCGGGCGCCAGGGTACGATCCTCATTCCCGAACTGGCGCTGGAGGCCGGCATCCACCTGGCCGAGGACTGGCCCCTCAACCAGGAGTTGGACCTGTCGCTTAAAAAAGTCGATCTCCCCAATCTCGCGGCCCAGTTTCAGGTATCCCCGGCAGGTGCGGGCGGTCAGTCGCCCGCGTAACCACGGCCCCGGATCGGCAATTGGAACGCGCGCTCGCCTCAACGGTTCGGCGACTCGCAATAGCGGTTCCAATCGTAATACCAGCGATCGCCATCGGGGTCCCACTCGTCCCAGGTCGGTATTTGCTCCAGTTGGGCCAGCCGTTCCTCGGGGACCGCGCCGGGCACGATGAACGCCTTCTGGCGATGGAGCGGGTAGGGATTGCGCAGCTCGAAACCCAACACGCCCAAAATCGCGCGCGCCACGTACCAGGTGGCCTGCACATTCCAACCGTGGGCGATCTTGATCACCACGCCCAGTCCCTCGGGATAGTCCTCGTGCTGGATGGCCATGCCCAACAACCCGTCCGCGCCTTCCTTGGCGATGGCCCGACCCCCGCAGGCCTTGATGATGGTGCTGTCCAGGCGGTTGAACCCGCCGATCAGATCGGGGTAGCGGTTCATGGCCGCCCACATCCAGTCCGTATCGCGGTCGCGCGCCAGTCCCGCGAACAGGACCGCCAATTCCGAGACCGTGTTGGAGACCGTGGGCAACCCGCAACCGTCGCGGGCCACGCGCAAGGGCTGCCAATCCGCGCCCAGGTAACCCCGCAACACGTCCAGATAGGCCTGGAAGAGCGGATGTTGGGGCAGGGTGTAGCCCGCGCGCTGCCAACCCTTGAGCCGGCAGCCGCGCAGGATGGCCGCGTGTTCGCCGGAACAACAGTGGTACCAGCGGCGTGGACGCCGGACCTGGCGGCCGAACTGCACCAGCGGCACGTCCAGCGGGGTTTGCATCAGGCCCCATTCGGCCTCGTTCAGAATCGATTGCGCGGCCGCCACATGTTCGGTGTCGCCGTTGTGGCTGGAGAGCGCGATCGCCCGCTGGCGCCCGTCGAGCGCCTCGCCCAATTCCGAGGCGAACACCTTCATCAGCAAGGGCTTCATCATGCTGCGGCCGTAGCAGAGCACGTTGCCTCCGAAGCTGTGGACGACCTTCGAGCCGCTGGCCCAGGCCACCGCGCCGTGAATGGTAGTCTCGCTGACATCATTTCTGCGGAAATCCACCAGCGGCTCCCACTCCACATCGCGGCCCGTGGGGATCTTGCCCTCGCGCAGGCCCAGCGGCGAGTTGGGGAACATGCGGCTGCCGGGCCGCCCGCCCGATACCGCGGAGGGTTGCCTTTCCCGACTCATGCACCCCCCTTACCGGCCCGCGCCAACACCTTCAGCTCAATGGCGATCGGCGTGGGCAGGGCCCTGATGGCGAGCGTCGTGCGGGTGGGCTGTATTTCCTGAAAATACGCCTTGTACACCTCGTTGTAGCCCGCGAAGTCCCGGTCCATATCGATGAGGTATACGGTGATGTCGACCACGCGATCCAGAGCCGAGCCGGCCGCCTCCAGGATGGTTTTCACGTTTTCGATTACCGACCGGGTCTGGGCGCGGATGTCGTAGGCCAGCGGGTTGCCCTCCTCATCGCGAACCGGTCCGCCGGGCACGCCGTTGGTCGCCGGATCGCGTGGGCCCACTCCGGACAGGTACAACAGGTCGCCCACCTGGCGCGCATGCGGGTAGGCGCCCACGGGTTTGGGCGCGTTGCCCGCCATGACCGCGCCCTTCGGGCCCTTCTCCACCGGTTTCGCCACGGCGGTGCGCGCGGGCGGCGCTTCGCCGCCGCTGCCGGCCGGTTCCACGGGCTCCGCTTCTTTTTCAATCACATTGCGGTCGCCCTGGAAGAAATCCACATCTTCTTCATCGTATTCCTTGTCGCCCACGCCCGTAACCGAGGGCGTCAGCGAAACCACCGCGCAACCCGCGCCATAGACCGGTTCGTAGCCATGCACCTTGCCGGCGTAGTGGTTGTGCTGGCCCATGAGCGCGGTCAGCCACCACATGGGTTTGAAGTTCACCACCTTCTTGACGCGAATCTGTTTGTGAATCTCGCGTGAGAGCTGGGCCACGTCCTCGAGCCGGCCATCGGCGAGGAACTCGAGAATCTTTTGGTTCCACTCCTCGTCCTTGAGCGAGTGGATGCGGTCCTCCGCGGGATCGATGAACTCGGTGAACAACCGGTTGGAGAGCGTCATCACCACCACGGCCACGGCTTTTTTGCCCTGGGCCCGCAAGGCGTCCGCGGCCGCCTTGCCCAACACCAGCGTTTCCGAGCGGTCGGAGTAGACATTGCTGGAAACGATGCCGGCGGGCAACCGGTTCTCGGGATTGAGCAGCTTGAGCGCCACCACGGAACCCGTATCGATGGGGAAGCCGTGGTAGTTGACCGTACGCGCGTGCAGCCCGCGCCGCGCCGCGTGGTCCCGATAGGCCGCGGCGAAGTCCGCGTCCACGCGGAAGCGGTAGGGAATGGAGCCCAGGTCGTGGAACAGCTCGTCCACGTGAACCCACTCGGGTTCGGGCCGCGCCTGGATCTGGTGACCGATCACCGAGGGCCACATGGTGCTGTAGATCAGCATTACATCGGCTTGAACCGCCTGAATCTCGTCTCGAGCGGCCTCGAAGGCGCCGCGCAGCCGTTGCCAGCCCGCATTGCGCTCGGGCGCGAGCAACGGCTGGGGCAGGCCGGGTACGATCAAACCCTTGACGACGGGACTCTCGCTCATGAGCCCACCTCTCTCGCGGCCTTGGCGGGCGGGAACCAGCCCATCACCGCGTTGCCGGTGCCGATCACCGTGCCGTACCCGTAGAGTTCGGCTTCGTATTCGGGAAAATCGAGCGCGCGCATCAGCCAGGTGAACCCGCCCGCATCGGCCTCGCTCACGGATTGTTCGGTAAATTCGGGCATCAGATCGAAGGCCTCGCGGGTGCGGCCGTTGCGCAGCAAATCGATCATA
>JBGTRP010000203.1:0-9899 GCA_041940685.1 Acanthopleuribacteraceae bacterium | reverse complement strand
CTTCTCCACTGCGGCTTTCTTAAATTCTACCGAGTAGGCCATCTGTTGTCTCCATATCAAAAATCTTAAGGTGACAACTAGCCTGACACAGGGGGAATTTTAGAGATTTCCATTCCTCTTTTAACTGCTGCAAATAAATGGCTTATAAGACCTTGGTTTTTCAGGTGACCAAAAAATTGCCAAAAAATAGAGCAACGTAAGTCCTTTAAAACCAACGCAAGTAAAATCGGGTGTGACACCTACTGTGACACCCCCCAACCCCGGAAGATGGCTCAAAAAAATCCTATTCAGCAACTAATTACTCCTAAAAGGGAAATTAATTTACTGAAGATCGTACTCCTATAATTTCAAGTACGTTACTAAAAATACAACCTGCCCCATCGGAGCGTTTTGGGATTTTTATAGGATCGGAAAGGCAAATGTTTGAATCCTTCAGTTCAGATACACAAAATTTATCATAAAAGGGGCATTTAGAAATTTCTTGGTCTATTAAATGATTAAATATGTCTACAGTAGCAAAAAGATAATCGACAGAATCTGAAATATGACGTTCCCCAGTTGTATATATAAAAGATTCCTCTTCATTTAGCCTTATTAAGGGACATCCAAATAGATGAATAGATTTTTTTCGCCAATCATCCCCAAATTCACTAGACCATATTGAGTATCCTTTTATTCGTTCATCAAGGCCTTTTTTTAATACTCTTAATAAATCCACCGAACACTTGATAAAATGATTGTCTTCGATGTACTTGCAGTAAAGGCTCAGTTTTTTATCTAAAACACTTTTAAGGTTATTGATTTCATAATCAAGCATTGCGCGATAACTACTCGAAAGTAAAAGCTCACCAAAAAACGAAGAGCTATTTATGGGCTTTAAAGTATTAAGAGATTTAACAACAAGATTAAAAATAATTCCTGCTCCCCAGTTTGGTTCCTTGCACATTAAACAAAGTTCGCAGAACATAAAAATAATTTCTATGTGGTTATCTATTTTGGGGAACTTATCGAAAAAGTACAAAAAGATTTCACCGTACTCCACTGGAAGAAAAGAGGTTTTTAAAAACTTGTAGACTTCTGAGTTACTCATTCCTTCCCATATCAACATTGCCAATGTAGCCATAGTCTCTTATAAACTGATTTGTGAGAGAGGAATCCAAAGAGAGTTATCTTGGTTTGGAAAGTAATGCATCGTATGAACGGTTGCATTGACTAAATCTTTATATTCCTTCGTGAATAAGCGATAGTCTTCTAGCGGAGTGTCAAGCTTTATGGTATCTAATCCAAGACAGGTATTTTTACGATGATTCTCATATTTAAGAATTGCTGTCTTTATTTCATCACTGTTAGTATTTGAAAGAGGAATATTGACTTTACTCTCTTTTTGGATAGCCATAAAGGACAAATTGATAACGTCAAGTAGTTTGATAGTTCTCCAGATCCCGTAGGGCGTTGTAACAGCCTGAAGGTAGTGGACGTATTCGTGTGTCAATACGGTTTTAGCGCCGGATGTTGGATCATCGTATTCTTGCTGGCTACACTCCAAATTGATCTTGAATCCAAAATAGTTGAAAGATCCAAAAATATTTAAGAATCTATTGGAAATTCCCTTTTTATTTTTCATGAAGAAATTTCTCACATAAGGCTTCGTAATCTGTTTCATTGATTCCGGTTTCAAATCCGAAAAATGATGGTTCATTCTCGAAAAGTTTTCTAAGGCAAGTAAGGATTTCAGTAGGATTGTCGCTTTTTAAAACGTTATCTACTAAATAGTCCTGACAATCCGATAGTAATCCTATTAAATCCATTATGTCATCTTTTAAGTACTCAAAACTCTCTTCATCATGTTCGCTAATTGGTTCACCATTATTTTTAAACACTACATCTACTACATCACCGTAAGTAACAAACCTATTAAGCAATAATAGATTTTGAGCCCATTCTGAGTCGGCGATAGCTCTCTCCATTTTGCTTAAAGCCTCATGATTATTGCTTACTCTAAATAAATCATTTTGCAAGAGTGATTTCGTAGAGATTTGAAAATATTCCCCATTATCAGAGTTATATATCTCGAAAGAATCTTTCAAATCTCTGGATGATATAAGGAATTTGTAAATATTGTTAGTCTTTCTGTCTCTTGCAAAAACAAGAACATAAAAATTGGAGTATGGTACATCATTTTTGTCAATAGCATAGCATTTAAAAACTTTGTGATTGGTTTTACACTCTTGGGAAAACTTGACTTGAATAGCCCCGAATCTAGGGGGGCTCTGATCCAAAATATTTATGTTGGTGATTCGCCTTTGGATTAGAAAATCTACGCCATGTATATCAATAGATCTTTCTAACACCCAAAATCTCTCTAACAAAAAAGCCCTCGCCAACGCTTCCCCAAGTGTGCCATTATCACTAATTTTAATATTTCTTTTGTTCATAGTATAACAGCGTCTTGCTCTTCTTTTTACTCTTAGATTTCCTTGTGGTTTAAAACAATAAAACTATCTTTTATTCATGTTTTGAGAAGGCAAATAAACAGGGATTTTAAATTTTATTTTGTTAATATGAGAGTTAGATTTGGAGGATTGTCCCTGAGTTTCTAACTTAAATATGGAAATTGAAACACCTCCAGCACCCTTAGTTTCCTTATTTGCTTTAGCCGTTACAGCAATGTCAAATTCAATTTCCTGGTTTAATGACTTTTTATCAGATGTCCCTTGACCCGATGGAGCAATTGCCGCAGAACTTTTTAATACAACAGGGCTTTCCTGAGCCTCAATGACGCCCATTATCACTTGCTTTAGGGTTTCTCGAACGAACTCGTGAAGCTCCATATTTTCTCCTGTCAACTCTTATCAACAAGGTCAAGAAGTGAAAGAACTTGTTCTGAAAATATTTCAAGATCGAGATAACTTGAATCCGATACACCAGCACGAGCAAAGGGCCCTTTTGAGGAAATGGGCTTTGGCAAAGAATCTTTAAGATCAGGGAATTCCTCTGATACTTCTTTCAGCAGTTGATTAAAGTTCTCAGCCAGTCCAATGCCAGCACGTCCCTGTCTTGCTTTTTCAGAAGCATTTTCTAGCGTCGCCTTAATACTTCTAGCTTTCGTCTTAAAAATATCAATTTTTCTTACTTTCATACTCAATCCTTGCCTTTTCAGCCAAACATTTGTATTATTAAGTTAATCTGCTTATTTATTTTGAAACTGTTGAGGTTTAGTTCAAAAACGTGCAACGACTAAAGAAATTTTCTTGATCCTTAAGGCTTATGAGCGCCTCCTTTGGATTCCCCAGCGTTTTACCATCTTAAGATCAAAATAACAGAGGATATCTCCTCATTTGTGCTTGCATGTGGGCGGTGGTTGCTCGGAGATAGATCGTCGTCGTCTTGATGTCCGAATGACCCATCATTTTTGAAAGGGCGTAGATGTCGCAGCCGCTTTCCAGCATGAGGATGGCGAAGGTGTGGCGGAGCTTGTGTGCTGAGAATGGGATCCCGCTGGCCTTTCGGATTTTGACGATGAGGCGGGGTACCGTCTTCTCGCATATGATTTGATCGTTGGCGAGCGATGACCAGAAATAGGGGGTGGTTCGCTTCAAACGTTGGCGCTCTGCTTGGTATTTATGGAGTGTGGGAATCACGCTCAAGGGCATAGGGACATAGCGATCTTTTGCGCCCTTGCCATCTCGAACGAAGACGCGGCGGTTTTCCAAATCCACGTCCCGATTCTCCAATTTCCGAAGCTCTTCACGTCGTAATCCGGTTCCGAGGAACATTGCCAAAATCGCCAATGCCCTGGCGCGCTCGAACTCGTATAGGAATGGATAATTCCGAGTGAACCGGATCAGGTGTTCTGCTTCCTGTCTACTGAGATGCTTGGGAATGGGTTTGGGCAACTTGGGCCGAGGCATTTTCTTCATCGGATTTTCCAACAACTTCTCGCGAATCAGCCATTCGAAAAAGAAATTTAGCGCATCCATCCGGCTGACAATGGTTTTCGGTGCCCAGCCATTGTCATAACCCAGCCTGAACCAGTCACGTAAAGTCGCTTCGTCAATGTCGCGAAGCGTGAAGTTTTCATTCAACCGGGTCAGGCTTTTAAAGCTGTCCCGATGCCATGTGACTGTTTTTGGGGAAAGCCTTCGAAAGATTTCCTGCTCCTGACAAAAGCGCGTGTGGGCTTGGTGGAGATCGGTCATGGTATTGGGAAAAAGGACGGGAAACCCCGTTCCTCGAATCCCAAAAATGCCGGAGCCGGTGACCTTCTGGTGTGACTAAGGGATCGCCGCAATAACGCGCTACGTTCAAAATATCGATTTCGGCCTTCGCGCCGAAATCGAAGCGTCACAAAGCTTCTCTGAGCCGCTTTTTCACAACATCCCAGTCTTCGCCAGAGTCGGGAGACGATGCCCACTCACCTTGTCGTTTTTCGAGTTCGGCCCCATGCCATGCCGGAATGGGTAAACTATCGAGAGATACAGCGATTTGGTCCCAAAGCTCTTGAACCATTTTCACTTTTTCAGCAACGGATAATTCTTGGAATTCGGCGTGAATGGACATGGCTTCCTCTCCTACTCTCCAAATGGCGCCGGAAGCTGGGAAAACATCTTCCCAGTTATCCCTAAAGCCGGTGTATCCAATATTCGGGGTGTCGCCGTTGGTGCCTTATGGCCACTATTTCCAGGGCACCATCCTGGCTGCGGTAGATGATCGCGAATGGGAATCGCGAAAGGATGAATTGCCTTGTTCCCGCCATGTAGGGCGGCCAAGCTTCCGGGTTTCGTTGGATTCGGTCGAAGGCGTGTTCGACTTCCTCTAACAAACCCGCACCGAGGCCAGGGGCGGTTTGTTCGTACCTGGCTGCCGCTTCCTCCAGTTCGGCTAGGGCTGCCTCATGTATGCTGATGGACAGCATGGATGGCCTTGGATACCCGTGCTTTGGCTTCTTCCCATGGGACGGTCTTGGCGGTGCCCTCGTCCAGTTCCCGGACGCGGCGGGTCACTTCTGCTTGCCAGGCGGCCTCGGCGTCGGGATCTTCCTGGAGGTCAAGGCTGGCGATCAACTTTGCGGCGATCATGCCTCGTTCTTCGGCGGATTTTTGCAATGCCTCGTCGACAACCTGTTCCGTGGTCATGGCCATGGTTGGCACTCCTTTGCTTTCGCTATTATACCGCCATCGGTCCTAGCGGGACAACTGGTATCAGGGCGGCATATTACCCGATTGATGCCTAGGCGAGGATGGTGCCGGCGGTCAGACCAGCTTGGAAGGCGACGAGGGATGTCAGGCACATACCTGGAAAAGCCCGGCGACCACGACTTGGTGAAACGGGTCATTGGATGGTCAAGCATGGACATGTTCGACCGTTACGGCCAAATCGGCAACCGCGCCATAACGGCATTCAACACCATCAAAGCCCAATTGGCCAACGGCTTGAGATCAATGAGGTAAAAGCCACCGCGTGGCCCAATGACGACACCCGGACAACACCGGAAACGCAAAAAAGCAAGAGGGCGCTTCAAATGCCTGGATTTAAAAGAGAAATGGTCGGGGCGCGGAGATTTGAACTCCGGACCTCCTGCTCCCGAAGCAGGCGCGCTACCAGGCTGCGCTACGCCCCGTTTTGAGTCCTGATGGCCTCGCCCGATTTTGAGCGAACGGCCCCCAGCTTAAACTATCCGCGCGGCCAAGACAAGCCCTATTTCATCGGGGTTTCGGCTCGGGGCCGCGCCTTGCGCCTACTGGGAATCGGGTTCCCACAGCGGTTGCCGAATTGAGCTCCCGGGAATCCGGGTTTTGGTACTGCCCGGCTTTGGTTTATACTGCTTGCGGCCGCGTCGCCTTGACGCTGGCGGCATTTTCCGGATGCGGAATTTTGCGGGCCAAGGCGACAGTAACAAGCTGCCAGGGGCCGGAGGCAAGTGGTTCGATTTGAGTTTCACTTGCCCCTGGGATCTGGGGTTGTTTCTTTCGGGCCGCCATTCGGTCGTTCCGTTGAGCGTGTCGCGGAGTGCCGCGTCTCGGGTCAGGCATTCCCGCCGCACCGTCTTTGCTGGAAGAGGTTCAAGATCATGGTTTCCGACCCCTTTGCCGTTTACCCAGAAAACCCGATCGCGCTCTTTCAGCGATGGTTCGCCGACGCCCAAGCCGCTCTGCCCATGCCCGAGGCCATGACCCTGGCCACCGCGGACGACGCCGGCCGGACCTCGGCGCGTATGGTGTTGCTGAAGGCCGTGGATGCGGCTGGTTTTTCTTTTTTTACCAATTATGAAAGCCGCAAAAGCGCGCAACTCGATGCCAACCCCTTTGCCTCGCTGGTGTTCTGGTGGGAGCCTCTGCGACGCCAGGTTCGGGTATCGGGGCTGGTGACGCGCGTTTCCGCGGCGGAATCGGATGCCTATTTTCAGACGCGCGCGCGGGCCAGCCAACTGGGCGCCTGGGCCTCGCCTCAAAGCAAACCCATCCCAGACCGCGCCTTTCTCGAACTGCGGTTTGAGGAATTTCAGCGCCAATTCGAGGGGCGGCCCGTACCCCGTCCAGCCCACTGGGGCGGCTTCCTGGTTGCGCCCGAACGAATTGAATTCTGGAGCGAACAACCCCACCGCCTACACGACCGGCTGGTCTATACCCGATCCGGCGACAACTGGCGGGCGGAGCGGCTGGCGCCCTAGCCAGGGGAGTGGCAACCAGGAGCGCGAAAATGTTCGGCGGCCAAACTTTTTTAAAAACATACCGTAAGGTATGGTATGGTTTGCCAGTGAGGTGGGCAACATGCGCAAAAAGAAGCTGGATTGGCTGGAGATGGGGCTCGAGGTTTTGGCCGAGGCCGGGCCGGCCGAACTGACCATCGACATGTTGATCGGCCGGCTGGGCGTGACGAAGGGCTCCTTCTACCATCATTTCCGGAACCGGCGCGCGTTTTCGGAGGCCTTGCTGGCCTACTGGGAACAGCGGCACACCCTGGACCTCATCGCGGAAAGCGAGCGGGCGGGCGCCGCGCTGGACAAGATATTGCGCCTCAACAAGATGGTTGAGGAACGCGGCCGCGTCCGCCTGGAAGCCGCGATCCGCTCCTGGGCGCTGCAAGATCCCCTGGCCCGCGGCTTTCAGGAGCGGGTGGACCGGGCGCGAATGGGGTATTGCCGCAAGCTGGCGGCCGAACTGACGGGCTCGCAATCGGAAGGCCATGCCCTTGGGACCCTGATCTACACCTCGTTTCTGGGCGGTCAACATCTGCTGCCGAGGCTGAGCATGGCGGAGCAACGCGCCATGCAGCGGTTCGTCCTTTCCCGTTTCGCGGATGTTCCCGACCGCGGGGAGGCATCCCCTCCTCCGGGCGCCCTTGGAAAGGAATCAGGCCCATGAGGTTTCCATATTTCTCGACGTTTTTGGAGGGATCACCATGAGAATCGATAAGGAGCAACATTCCCGCCATCCCTGGAAGGTTCACGGGCTCGCGGCTGATTTCGAGCTGGAGGACCTGTGGCAATTCCCCATCAGCGCAAGCCCGGAACGGGGTCATTCGCTCTCGATCTTCCGGGAGAAGGTCTTCCTTCGCGTGTTCGAGGACCTGGGCAAACGAGGTCTCGCGGGATGGCTGTTCAGGCTGCGCGGGGCGATGGGCCGCCTTTTTGGTTGGGATCGCCCGGGGAAGAGCGGACCCACGGGTTTCTGGGAGCGGGAAAGCGTGCGCGCCCGCTATCTGCGCATGCATGGAAATGGAGGGGGAAACTCGGCTCAAGCAGTGAAAGATGCGGAAGGCGAACCAAGCTTTCGCGCGGTGTACGAGCTCGAGGATGAATACCTGACCGAAATCTCGAATCAAACGGTTCACGCGCTGTTGCATCTGGGTTGGGTCCCTCTGGCCAGCGGGAAACACGGAGTTCAGATGGCGGTTTACGTGAAGAAACGAGGCCTCTTGGGCCGGGTTTACATGAAGCTCATCAAACCCTTCCGCCTTTGGATCGTGTACCCCACCATGATGCGTCTCGTGGGACGCGAGTGGCGCCGCTTCGCCGGCGAGCCGGCGCTATGAAAGAAGTGAATTTGCCCCCGGGCCAACGGGAACGGCCGGACTTTCCGCGTTTTGGGCTCAACCCCTTTGCCCAACGCCTGGATCGCGTGACCGAAGAATTTGAGCTGGAAATCGGCGGTTTGATGCGGGAGCCCCTCGTTCTCAGGAGCCTCGACTTTGAGGAATTGGAAAGGGTGGAGATGGTCCGCGACTTTCATTGCGTGACCACCTGGACCACGCGCGGTCTGCGTTGGTCGGGCTGGCGTTTTCGCGATGTGTACCAGCATCTGCTTTTGCCGCGGCTCCCGGCCGATGCGAGGGTCGCAATTGCCGTGTTCCGCTGTCAGGACGGTTTCCGCGCGCGGCTTCCCTTGAAGGATGTCTTGGCGGAAGATGTGCTGCTTGCCGATCGCCTGAACCGCGAGCCACTAGGTCTAAAACACGGGGCGCCGCTCCGTCTGGTTGCGCCGGCCCATTATGGTTACAAGAACCCCAAGCACCTCCGACGCATCGACCTGTGGGCGGATCGAGACCCCACCCGTTTCCCAGGTCCGCGTTGGATGGAGCATCCGCGCGCCCGCGTTGCCTTCGAGGAACGCGGCCGTTGGTTGCCGGGCCGCCTGCTGCGCTTCCTTTATCGGCCGCTCATCGCCTCTACCGTGTATCGGTTCCAACGGGCGCTCGATGAGAAACGGATCTCCGGTTGACTTTTTCCAGCCCACGCAAGGGACCTTCTTTCCAAAGGGTCATGTCCATCTGCGTATTGGAGGATAGAGCCTCACTCCTCGAATTCCAGGGGCAGGCCCGCGAACTTCATCAGGCGGAGGGCGTTGGTGGAGGTCAATTCGCCGGGTGTTAGCTTGTAATCGAAGCGCATTTCATCTTCCAGGAAGTGTTCCTGGAAATGGAAATTGGCCATGTGTTGCGGGTGCTGGCGCTGTAATTCCAGCATTTCCAGATCATGGGTGGTGATCAGGCCGCCGGCGCGGTGCTGCATCAGAAAACGGACCAGGGCCTTGCAGGCGATGAGACGTTCACGGCTGTTGGTGCCCTTGAGGATCTCGTCCAGCAGGTAGAGCGTGGGCCGATGGCTGGTCCGCACCGCATCGAGGATCTGTTTGAGCCGCTGAACCTCCGCGTAGAAGTAGGAAACCCCCTCGGCCAAGGAATCCTGAATGCGGATGCTGGTCCAGATCTCCGGCAGGCTACAGCGCAGGGATCGGGCGCAAACGGGCGCGCCCAGCCGCGCCAAGGCCAGGTTCATGCCGATGGTGCGCAGGAAGGTGCTTTTGCCCGACATGTTGGAGCCGGTGACCAGGTGAATCACTCCGCATGTGAGCAATTCGTAATCATTGCCGACGCGCGTATCCTCGGGGAGTGCGGGATGGCCGAGCTCACGGCCCTCCACGATGAGCTCATCCCCGCTGACAAGCTCGGGGAAGGGACGTCCGGGATAGAGCCAGCGGAAACGGGCGATGGAGGAAAGCGCTTCCAACTCGAAAATGGCCGCGATCCAGCCCTGTAATCGATGGCCGTTCCTGGTGCGCCAATGGTCCAGGCGCATCAGGTAGTGCTGGTCCCAGAGGAACAGCGCGTTCAGAAGGAAATGGGAAAGCCCGCTCTCGCGATAGGCCAGCATATCCTGGAAATACAACAGTTTTTTCAACGAGGGCCCCGCGCTTTTGCCATCGGTCATCAGACGATCGCGCAGCCTTTGCAGCAGAGGCGCCCGGGGCCTCATCCTCTCGAAGGTCTGGACAATGGCGCAGGTCGCGGCAAAAGCGCCGCCCCGCTCCATAAACGCCATCAGGTAGCGGCGATGGGCGAAGTCCATGCCGTAGAAGACAATCACCTGGAACACGAGGAAAGGCAGCCAGGGGAGCAGG
>JBGTRP010000202.1:0-9932 GCA_041940685.1 Acanthopleuribacteraceae bacterium | reverse complement strand
ATCAATGGGCTTCTCAAGACACTTCGATCAGAAATGATCGCCAAGCTCAATCACTCAAACCCTGTCAATTCAGGTAAAGACCGAAGGAAATTCTATCAAAAAACCGGCGAGAGCTCCTAGTAATTTCGAAAGCAGGTCGATTCTTTCATCGCATTCACCCGGCAAGATTCAACAGGAAGGAAAGGAATACCCCAGACGGTTTTTCTTTCGGCTTCCTGCCGGAGCCGGAGTTGGCAGTGGGCGCCTTTCAGGGATGCCCCGCCCTTCCAATGTCAGGGCAGAACCCTTCTCAAGGGCGGCCCGTGCTTGGGGTTGATCCGCGTGGAAACCCCTGTCGGGTTTCAGAGCCGGAAGGTTTTTGCCAAAAGTTGGCTGGCATTTCCACATGAGTTTTGATATGATGCCGTGTTTTGTGCCTTTGCGCTGGGAAACGCGCATTGAGTTTATTCCACGACGCATGGAAAAAGGGAGTCAATAGATGGCAACATATAGAGGCGCGAAAGCCCGCATGATGCGGCGCTTTCAGGAGGTCATGTTTCGGTCCCCGAAATATCACGGTATCGTTGAAAAGAGGCCGAACCCTCCGGGCCAGCACGGCAACAAGGGACGCCGTGGCAAGAAAAGCGAATACGGCAAACGTCTGGAAGAAAAACAAAAATTACGCTTTCGTTACAACGTGCTTGAAAAGCAGATGCGCCGCTATGTAAAACGGGCCTTTAACAGCAAGGGCGTTTCCGGCCATGTGCTGTTTCAATTGCTGGAGTGCCGCCTGGACAACACGGTGTATCGCCTGGGCTTCGCCAACAGCATCTGGTCCGCGCGGCAACTGGTCAACCACGGCCATATCCTGGTGAATGGGAAAAAGGTCGACATCGCCTCCTACGAGGTGCGGGTCGGCGAGGTGGTCACCATCAAGGAAAAGATGAAAACCAATCAGCAGATCCTCGATGCGCTGAACTACTGCCCCGAATCCATGATTCCGCCCTACCTTTCAGCGGATCGGGAAAACTTTTCCGGCACCCTAGTAAGCCTGCCCAACCGGGAAGATATCCCCGAAAAAATCGACGAGCAGCTCATCGTCGAATACTACTCCAAGTACGTATAATTCGCACGGAGCACAAAACCAAGCTTGCGAGGGGTCCGATTTCGGGCCCCTTTTTTAGTTTTGGCGTCCATGGAGAGGCCAGACCACCTTACTTTGCGCCCGCCCAGAAATTTTATTAAACCACAGGGAGCACGGGAGAACAGGGAGGAAAACACATAACCATCATAAAACACTAACGCAAATCCGCCTGTCTTACTCTCGGGCCCTCCGCGGTGAATTTTTCTATTTCTGGAAGTGGTCTATTTTGAGTTTTTTCTTTTGATGCACCCACATCCCAACCGGTTTCCGGTGAGCGAAACCTTTGCCCAAGTCGGCGTTTTCAGCCGGTTTCAGAATTGATCGCCAGGTAAAGCCCAAATACATTTTGGTTATCTTGTTCTTTAGTCGCGTGAGTATGCGCGATCCGCGGAATCGCACGAACCTTCGGGGACGGCAAAATCAGGGGAGAATCGTTTCAACGCCGACGCCCACGGCGGCAGCCAAAGCCCAGACAAGTGAATTATTTTTTATCGGCGATTCAACGAAGAGCTCGATTCAACCTTCCAGCGTTTCTATTTGATCCAATTCCTCGTTGCTCAGCGTGAACGAGCCGGCCTCCAGGTCCTCACCCATATGGCGCTCGTTGGTAGTTCCCGTAAGCGGAATCATGCCGATCTGTTGTGAAAATCGGAACAGGATCTGGGCAGGCGTTTTGTCATACTTTCGCGCCAGGCCCGCGACAAGCTCGGAACGAAAAACATCCGGATTGGCCGTGAGCAGGGAAAAACCCTGGTAACCCATACCCTTGTCCCGGCAGAATTGCCGGACATCGCGATCCCAGCCCCAAACGGCATAGCATCGGTTCTGGACCATCGCGGGCTTGATCTCGGCCCCTTCCCACAAGGAACGCAGTTGCTCCAGGGACACATTGCTGACCCCGATCATTCCCACGCGGCCGCCTCGCTGGATGTCCTCCATCCTTCGCCAAATCTCCCAATCGGCTCGATGCAGCCCGTACCGCGACTGAGGGCCGTGAAGCAGCCAGGAATCGAGATAGTCGGTTTGCAGGTGCCGCAAGGAGCTCTCAAAAGATTGGGTAACCTGGGAGGTCAGGGGCGCCGCGGGATCGTAGGGGACCTGTTCGCCTTGGCTGCTGATCGGGGTGAATTTGGTTTGAAGGAACAACCGCCGCCTTGCAATTCCTTTTTCAGCCAGTTTCGCTAACGCTTGGCCGACCAGCGCCTCCTGGTAGTGTCTTGGCTGGTTGGCCGTATCCAGGGCGATGAAGCCCCGGGTAACCGCCAGTTCCACTAGCCCCGCGGTGGCATCTTTCTTCCACGCCGTGCCATACATCATCTCCGGTAATTTTTTGTCCCACATGGCCGCTCCCTGAATGGCGATTGCGTCGACCCATCTCGCCTTCTTCCTTTCATTTCTAGAAGTTTATCATGGGGGCTCCGAGACTCGGTTCATGGGACACGGTTTCTGAAACCAACCCATAGTCCGCACAATCCTCATTGGCGGCGCCACAGGGCCAGGATCATTAGACCGGCAATCAACAAAACCAAACTCCAGGTTCCCAGGATCGGGACCACAATGGGTAAGGTGATAACGGTGGGTATACTATCGTCGCGAGGGTCTCCATTACCGTTGCCGTCCGGAAGCATACCGTCGTTGGAGTCGTCGTCCACGGGGTTGCCGTTGGGACCCATTCCGGAAACCGTTCCTTGATTGGTAAAGGTGGCCGGACCGGTAGTGGTATCGGGCGGCATGGTGATTTGGATCAAAATCGTCAGTTCCACGAATTCGCCGACATCCAGGCTGGAACCGGGGGCGAACAACTCGAGAACCCCGCTGCCGTCGAAATTCGGATTGCCAGTTGCATTGACCGCGTTCCCACCGATCACGTTCGGCGTCTCGATGATCGCATAGGTTCCGGGGCCGAACACATCGTCCAGGTTCTCGGGCATGCTGAGGTCGCTCAGGAGCACGGAGCCAAAGCTTTCTACGAGAAAAATGTCACGCACCATAAAATCACTGACCGAACCGAGGTTGCCGGTCAGGGTCCATCCATTGTTGGTAATCGAACCCGAGTTGCAATTGATGGGAACGGATTCCCAGACCAAAATTACATTGCCGCCTAAACCCAAGGGCAGGGTAGAAGTGATCGCCACATCATTTGCTGTTTGCCCGACGGGATTCACCGAAAAATCGAAGGCATAGGTGATCGAGTCCTAGGTCCGTACATAGGGTCCGGATCGCCGCAGACGTAGAGCCAGAACGATCCAACACGCCCAACGGGGTTGGTTCATGGGCCCTCGGCGGCGAGGGTGTAGCGGGAAAAGGTAGTTTGTGCGCCGAAGGCCGCCAACTTGGCGGCGGGATCCGCCGGGGCGTTGGCGATGCCGAAGGGCGAACCGCCCTGGTTCTCCCAACGGACAACCCAGCAGTATTGGAGTTCAACGCACTCCGTCTCATTTTTCAGAAGCTGTTGAGCGGTCACGATCCCCCCGCGGGTCTGTTTTCCAACCCCGACGGTCGGAAAGACTCGGGTTTTCATGGTTTCTTCGAACGCATCCTGTTGCGCGCCTTTTGCAAGGGTAATTTTGTAGATGCCAATTATAGTCCTCATGGTCTTCCTCCTTCCTTTACAAACTGGGATTTCGCGAGGGCGAAAAGTTTGCCCATACCAGGAATAACGGAGGCCTGCGCCGGTTCCCCTCACACCTATACCAATTTTTTCCGTAGAGGAATATGGCCTATCGATGGCCATTCCCTGGATAGGGTCGTTTTTGGCGCCCACCCAAGGGCGATCCGGTAACCGATTTCCGAGGCGCCTATTTTTTTAAGAGGAATGCTGTCGGGCCGAATCCGCCATGCGGAAGGTACTATTTCCCAATTCGGCCCTTCCGGAGTATGATGCTTCATTCATGTCGGAATAGGACAAGGACGTCCTGCCGGAGCGGCGTGACAATAAAGCCGATGTGGTTGGCTTCATCATCTATTTTAGAGACGGATACACGGGGATGGTTTCATGATATTGCAAAGATTTCACACTGGGACGCCGAGGTCAAGATTGGCGCCGTTTTTGGCAATTGGCCTTTTAAGCATTGCCAGCACCGCCGCGGACTGGCCCGGATTCAGAGGGGCCGCGGTTGACGGCCAGACCTCCGAACGGGAAGTGTTTCAGGGAAAAGAGAACATCGCCTTGCAAACCGCCTGGCGGGTGGAAGCGGGCAGTGGTTATTCCGGAATCGCGGTAGACGAGCGGCGAGTCGTCACCCAATTTTCCGATGGCGCCTCCAATATTGCCATTGCCTTGGATATGCAAACGGGCCAAGAGCTCTGGCGCTATCGACTGGGCCCCAACTACCCCGGTCATGATGGCTCTCATGACGGGCCCATTGCCACGCCGCTGCTTTCCGGCGGTTCCGTTTTTTGCCTGGACCCATTCGGACTGCTGGTGGCCCTCCAAGCGGAAAACGGGTTGCCACGGTGGCAGACCCATCTGAAGGAGGATCATGGCGCCTCAAAACCCCATTACGGCTTTGCAGCCTCTCCCATGATGCTTGAAGGCGTCCTGGTGGTCTTGTTGGGGGGCGAGAAACAGGCGGTCGCCGGATTCGATCCCGCCACGGGGCAGCTTCTTTGGAAGGCGGGATCAGACCAGGTAGGCTATCAGTCGCCCGTCCCCTGGACTTGGGCCGATCGAAAAATCGTTCTGGCCGCCGGGGAAAAGCAGATAATGGGCATTGCGCCAAAAACAGGCGAGTTGCTGTGGTCCCACGAACACGGTGGTTCGGGCGCGCGCGGCAGCGCCAGCCTCGTGCCCGTCCCGGCGGGAAAGAACCGCTTGTTTCTCGCCCATCAAAACGACCAATCCGTCGCGATCGGGTTGCAGGTTGAGGAAGAGGGCGATCCCCTTCAAACACTCTGGGAAACTAGAAACATCCGCAACAGCTACAATGTGGCGGTCTACCATCAAGGTCACCTCTACGCCTACAGCAACCGCTTCCTCACCTGCGTCGACGCGGAGACGGGTGAGAGCAAATGGCGTTCGCGTCAGCCCGGGGACGGCTTTCTCGTTTTAGTGGACGGTCACCTGGTCATTCTCACCAAACGAGGAAGCCTGCACGTGGCCCCCGCGGACCCAAATGGTTACCACGAAATGGCAAGTCTGCCCTCGTTCGACCAACTAGCCTGGACTCCGCCCAGCTTTTCTCATGGCAGCATTTATGTTCGGGGTTTGAAGGCAATTGCCCGGGTAGATATTTCTTCATCGGAATCCCCGGTCGCCCATTCGGACCGGAAATCCCCGGAGGTCATGGATTCCGAATTTGGCAGTTTCCTCAAAGAAGCCATGGCCTCCGATACGCCCCAGGCGGTCGTCTCAGGTTACCTGAAGAAGGTTGCCGCCACACCCATTATTGAACCGGGGGGATGGATCCATTTCCTGTATCAGGGCAATGCAAAGGATGTCGCGGTCGCTGGAGATTTGTTCGGCGCACGGCAGGAATGGCCCATGAAACGCCTAAAGGATACGGACCTATTCTACCATTCTCAGCGGCTGGAAACCGACGCCATGTTTACCTACGTTTTTATCCAAGACTTCAAGGAAATGACCCCGGACCCGCGCAACCCGAACCAAACCCAAATGCTGTTTTTCGGACAAGACATGGAAATGAGCTTTTCGGGAGAGACCTTGCCCATGTCTTGGGCCGCGATGCCGAGTTGGTCGGCGCCGACCTATCTGGAGAAAGCTCCCGTCGGCAAACAGGGACGCTTGCTGGCTCATGAGTTGGAAAGCAAGCGGCTTGAGAAAAAGATTCCTTTACAGGTCTACCTGCCCACGGAGTATGAGGGTGAAAAGCGGACTTTTCCGGTAGCCTTTGTCCACGGGGGGAAACCGGCGCTCGAACGAGGCGCATGGTCGAATGCACTCGACAACCTGATTGGGGAAAAAATTCCGCCATTGATCGTTGTGTTCATCAATTTCTCCCTGTTTTCTCCCTCTCCCCAGTACCTTGCGATGGTTGGCGAAGAACTGGTCCCCTTTGTGGATCAGCACTACCGAACCGACAAGTCCAGCCACGGCAGGGCCAATATTGGGATGGGTCCAACAGGGTCGGCGGCGGTGCTTTGCTCGCTGCGGTTCCCCGAGCTTTTTTCCAAGTCCGGCACCCATTCCGTCTTTATGATGGACAACGCCCTGGAGAGGGTGAGGAAAAGCATAGAGGCCAGCACAAATCCTCCTCACCAGGTTTTTTACTTGGATTGGGGCAAGTACGACTTCCGCAATCCCCAGGAAGCCTGGGATATGGGGGCCGTCAACCAGAAGCTGACCACCCTGCTCAAAACCGGTGGGCGCCAAGTCCTGGGCGGCGAACTCCCCGAGGGTACGGGCTGGACCAGTTGGCGGGGTAGAACCGCGCGCCTGCTTGAGGCCCTGTTTCCCCTGGAGGAGTAAGCTCCGGCCAGGAAGAGGGAATCGGGCGCGCGCCCACGCGCGCGGCCCTCCCTAATTCTCGCTCCAGAGCCGCTTCACCCAGGCTGAAAACACCTCCATCTGAACCACAAACGTGTTGTGGTCGGTGTCTTTCCATACTCCCAACTCCTGCTTGGAGTTCGCGCTCTGTTTTGCCCGATATCGAATTTGATGGGCGGAAAAGGGAATATGCTTACACACCTCCGTCATGAGGAAGAGCCCTTTCTCCTCGAGTAGACGATTTCCGTCCCAGCCAGGCGGAATTTTCCTGATGTTGGAGACCAGCCGCTTCCGGTAGTAGGGCGCGAATACGGTCATTCGGACGATCCAGTGATTCCAGATTTTTTTGACGCCAATCGTCTCCCAGGAGCTCTTTCCAGCGGATTGCGACCGTTTGGCTTCTTTTTTGACCTTGAGCGGGTCAAAACCCAAAACTCCTACGATGTCTTTGAGGAAGAACACCCCATTTCGAGAAAGCAATTGCTCTACCGTCCAATTCGGATCCACATTTTGCAAGGCCATCTCATCAGAATCAAATATATGCTCACTCATCTCATTTTCTCCTTATCCCGTGAAACTCTCAAGAGATACATGTATTTGGATGAACCGTCCTTTTCAAGACCTGATTTACCTCCACAAAAAGAAATATATTTTGAAGGCCCACGGAAATATTTTTACCCGCCCAAGGGGAGAGAAGCCAGGAAGAGCGTGGAACCTATCACACTCATATCTTTATATTTCTCTCAATCCCATCAGATTTGCTGATCCTGGATTCGGCCATTCAACGAGAAAAACTCAGCGGAGTTCTTACCTGTTTTCTGGAATTATTCAGCACAAAAGCTGATTTGTGATATACTCTGAAAAATAGAGAACACAAAAAAGAAGTGGCGACACATTACGCGCTCCTCCCTAGGAAGCGTTGCGAGTTTTGCCGGAACTGAGATAGGAGCAGGAAATGAATCGGCGCGGTCGGCCCATGAAATACGCCGCCTTTATCAAGATTCTGAAGCCGGACTCGCTCTATTCCTCGACCACGGTAGTCGACAATCCCCATGCGGAAAGCCTTTTTCTGAGCGAGGATTTCGAAAAACAGGATCGGCGGAAAATCCAGAACGCCTTGGCGCAATTCGCCAAAAATCATCTCCCCTCCGAGGGAGACGGCCTCATCGAAGAGGTGGGCAAACCGCCGATCATGGGGTGGTACGGGTGGCGGTGGAGAAGCGCGATTCCCTCCTATTACTTCACGGACAAAGAAAAACGGATGTTGCGCGGAAAGAAAAGACCGCGAACCGCTCCGCCCCCCAACAAATTGCTCTGGATCTTTGCAGCGGTGCTGGGGATCAGCCTGTTCTCCCTGGGCGCGGCGGTTTCCGTGTACTCCGAGGGCTTGCGCATTTTCGGAACCCAGGGACCGAGAGCGGCGCTTGCCTATTTCCAGCAAACAACCGCCAAGCGGCAGGACTACAAGGCCGAATTCGGCAAGGCCTGGTCGAAGTTTTCCATCGGCAAATTCTCCGAGGCAGAGGAGGATTGCTACCGGCTCATTCAGGATTCGAACCTGCCCCTCTCGGTTCGGGGCAATGCGCATTACCTGCTGGGGCATGTTCATTTGAGCCGTATGCGCCTGGAAAAGGCGAACGAAAACTTTTTTACGGCGCTGGGAATTTACCAGCAATTAGACAAAATACCCAGCATTTTCAACTCCTCTCTTGGTTTGGCGGAAGTCGCCATCAAACAGGGACTTCTGGAGCAGGCGGATGACATTTTGGAACATGCGCTTTCCTATGAAGCGGATACGGACTTAAATCTCGGAGATTTCTATCACCTCAAAACCAAAATCGCTTTTCTTCGGGAAGACTATCCCTACGCGTTGGAAATGAGCCACGAGAGCTACGCGGAATATGAATATCACGAGCAAAGAGATGGAACGGTGAATGCCTTGATCGATATAGGGTTTTACCAAATACTGCTCGGGTTTTATGAAGAGGGTTATGAGAGCGCGATGCTGGCACACGAAATGATTCTCAAGGCTGGCATTGACCGCCAATACTACTTCAATTCGGCAAATGTATTGCTCTTCAATAAATGTCGACAGCAACCGATAGTTTCGCTGCAAGCCCAAATCGAGCAGCGGATCCACGAAGAAGGGACGGGAGAATTGAAACAGCTTCTCGACTTTGTTCTGCAATGGGACTGTGCTGTCGATTTCGACACCCCTAAAACCAGGACCTTTCTTCCGGAAATATTAAGAGGTGGTGGCGGGGCCCCAGTCCCCCCTCCGGATGGCCAGACTCCTGGACTAGAGGAAGAGGAGAGTTTCTCTCTTTCCCCCACAGGGAAAAAAAAAGGAAGTGACGGCGCACCCGTTCCTCCCCCGGATTTCAAAAAGGGCGGCGGTGGCGCGCCCAATCCTCCTCCGGATGGTCGGGCTCCGGGACTAGAAAAAGGAGGTGACGGCGCTCCGGTTCCGCCACCGGATGCTAGGCGCTAAGAGCAGAGACCAGGGATTGGTCAAGTTCACCGAGCCGGGTTAAAAATCGGCCTTTTGACTTTTAGGTTCACGGTTTTCGGATTGTGAATTCGAATGGCCGGAAGTAAATGGAAACGACTTCGTAGGCGCAGAGGATACAGCTCAGTCTCAAGTGATGAAATCGAGGCCAGAATCATCCTCCCCGTTCAAGGTGGGAGCTGTTCTACTCCGGGCGAAGTGAGGACCCCGTGTGCCTTGTGTTCAAGGTAATGGTGGGAAACCGCGCCAATGCTTCTTAATTTGCTTGTTCTTTATCCGCGTGAACCCGAGCGATCCGCGGATCGTTTTTCCTCTTCTCCGCAAGAGTTGTTCTCCGCGGATTCACACGGATCTTCGCGGATTGGAAAAACTACATGGAATGGCCCCAAACCCCTCCCACAGCTCGTGGTGTTGGATAAAAAGAAACAGAAAATGCTCTGAATGAATTGCCCTGGAAAGTTTGCCCTGTTCACCCCAGGTAACTTTGTCCACGCCCGTGACTTTCCTTGACCTCAGGAAATAAAAGTGTTATATTCAGGCCAAATAATATGTTACTTTGGAAATTTCGTTGACTATTGTTTTTTCCTTTTTTATCATATATAACGTATCAATATTTCCAGCTTCCTTTCCCTGTTTACAAATACCTTTCACGGCACAGGCAGTGGGTTCCAGCTCCGACAGAGGCCAGAATGCAAGCTCGGTTACCGAACTGTTAACCAAGGCTTCCCGGGTTTTGGCTCAAAGCACGCCCTCTCATTACTGCTATCTTGAAATTCAGGAAAGATGGGTTTGCTTAAAGGATGGCGGCATTCAAGAACTTCCCCTTATTGGAGAAAAGGATACCCAGTGGGTTT
>JBGTRP010000201.1:0-9960 GCA_041940685.1 Acanthopleuribacteraceae bacterium | reverse complement strand
CAGGCAATAAACACCAGCAACAGGCAGAACGCGTCGAGCAGCCGTTCCAGCACCACAACGGCAAGGCAAGAACCGTGAGAAAGTCCACCCTTATCAGCTAAAAAATGGACGCGCAACAACTCACCCATGCGCACCGGCAACAAATTGTTGCCCACAAAGGCGACCAGAATCGAACGCAACAGGGTGACCAGGGAAAAGCGGTGCAAGGGCGCGAACAACATTTGGGAGCGCAGACTCATCAGCGTGAAACCCAACAGCTTGGAGAGCAAGGATAGGCTCAGGATCGCGATGCTGACCCGTTTGACGCCTTCCCACACCTCGACCAACTCAATTTTACGCAAGGTAAGGTAGATGAAAAGGGCGGACAGCGCCACCTGCAACAACAGCATCAAGGCGGTGCGGCCACGGCCCCGTGCGGCCTCGGTCATGGACGCCACTCCGGACGGTCGCTCAAATAACCCTGGAGGTCCACCAACAGGCGCGGATCATTGCCGGACTGACCGATGTGCAAGGCGGCCAGGCAACTGCCCAGATAGAGTCCTGCTTCCGGATTGCCCTGGGCGAGGTCGGACAGCACGGTGGCGGCGAGAAACACATCGCCTGCCCCCACGGTATCCACCACGTTGCGGGTGAAAATCGGGAGGTAGTCGGTGGGAAGTCGGTCCGTGCCCTCGGCCGGCGGGGTGAAGTAGAGCACCCCGCGATCGCCCATGGTCAGCACCAATTGGCCGGCGCCCGTCATCTTGAAATAACGCGCTGCAAGGTTGGATAGCCCGCTTTCCTGGTCGCCAAACGCGTAGCGCAACTCGTTTTCAGTGGGGGTGGCCAGTCTCGGCTCGCGGAACTTCAAAAGGTTGCCGTACCCCGTGTGACTGACATCCAGGTAGAACGGTTTTCCATGGGTTCGGGGAAGCTCGTTGATAGCGCTCACCAACTCCGATCCGAAGAGACCATAACCGAAATCGCAGACCACCAGGGCGTCATACTGCTCCATCCGCTCGCGGATTTGGCCGGCCAGCTTTTCGCTGTCCTGACTGGAAAGCGGCGCATACCGACCCTGGTTCACCTTCAGCAGCTTTTGGTTGTCAACCAGGTAGCGGGTCTTCTCGTAAACGGGCCGCTTTCCCACGGCCACGGGTACATGCTCCACGCGCGGCCGATCCAATCCACGGGCGAGCCGTTCGCTTCCGGAGTCGTCAGAAAATGGGGTGAGGTAACATACCCCCGCTCCCAATTGCGCCATTTGCAGCGCCACCAGGCCGGAGCCGCCCACGTACCATTCCTCGCGGATGGGCGTTACCGAGAGAATGGGGCTCTCCGCGGCCACACTGGGGCTCTCGCAATGGATATAGTGATCCATGATGGGATCGCCGACCACCAGCACGTTCAGATCCGCAAAACGCGTCATGGCCTTTTCCAGACCGCCCAGGTTCAATCCATGGCGCTTGCAATAGAAGTCGATTTTCTGCTGTTCGAGCGAGAATCGTTCCCGGAACTGACTGATGATGAAGCTGGAGGAATAGACCACGTCCCCGGAGCTGAAGATGACCTTACCGCCATTGCGCTCCACCAACTCCTTTTCCCGCAGAAATCGCGGGTCCGCGTTGGTTTCGTATTCCTTGCCCTTGACGTAGATATCCGGTTGGAGCTTTTCGAGGACGGGCCCGCCCCAGGTGTGATGGTCGATGCAGACAAAATCCACGAACTCGAGAGCTGCCAGGTTCTCCGCGCGCAGACTCTCGTTGATGTAGGGCCGGTCGAAGCCCTTGTTCACCGCGTCATCGCCGCTGATGCTCACGATCAGCACATCGCCCTGCTCCCTGGCGAAGCGCAGGTAGCGGATATGGCCCGGATGCACGATATCAAAACAGCCATGGCACTGGACCACTACTTTTTTTTGCGCCCGCAAACCCTCGCGCACCTCGCGCAAATCATCCACTGTATAAACCTTTTGGCGCGGTTCAGCCATGATCGACCTCCGCCAACGCGGCGTGGAGCGAGGCAATCACATGCTCGCGACCCTCCACGCTGAGCTCCGGGGTGACCGGAAGGCTGATGATCTGGTTGACCGTGGATTCCGTCACGGGCAAGGAACCCTCATGAAATTGGGCGAATGCCTTCTGCTGGTGGATGGCAAGCGGGTAATGAACCTTTGCGTCCACGCCCCGGGCTTGCAGCTTCTCGACCAGGGCGTCGCGCCGGGGGTGGCGGATGGCGAAGGCGCTGTAGACCGGCCGATGCGGTCCGTGTTCCGGGGGCAGGGTTACCTTGCCGCGAAGGGCTTGGCGATAGGCATCGGCATGCGCCTCCCGAGCCGAGATCCAACGCTCCATATAACGCATTTTGACGAGCAGCAACGCGGCTTGAAGGGTATCCAGTCTGGTGTTGCCGCTGATGTGATCGCAGTGGTCGCGGTCGCGCAGGCCGATGTTGCGCAGACGGCGCAGAGAATCCGCGAGCGCCCTATCCGAGGTGGCGATAAAGCCCGCATCGCCGCAGGCAGACAGAATTTTTAGCGGGTGCAGGGAAAAACAGCCCGTTCCAAAGGTTCCCACGTGACGGCCGGCGCACAAGGCGCCGATCGCCTGGGCGCAGTCTTCGATGAGGATCAGCTCGTGTTGCTCGCAAAAGGCGGTAATCCGCTTCATGTCGCAGGGATAGCCATTGAGGTGAACGGGCAGCACGGCCATCGTGCGTGGGGTCAACAGCTCTTGGAGACATGCCGGATCCATCAACATGGTTTCCGGATCGATGTCGGCGAAAACCGGAACCGCGCCCGCCATACATATCGCCGAGGCATTGGCCACGAAAGAGTGGGAGACGGTAACCACCTCATCGCCCGCTCCAATGCCATGCGCGCGCATGGCAAGGACCAGCGCATCCGTGCCGGAATTCACGCCAATCACATGGCCCACATCCATGAATGACGCCAGTCGGCTTTCCAACTCGGACACCTCGGGGCCCAGGATGAATTGCCCATGTCGCAACACACGGCGTACGGCATCCAACAGCTCGGGCTCCAAATCCCGGTGTTGCAGCGGCAGGTTGATATAAGGTATCCGCATGATTATCATCCCCGAGGGTCGAAATACCCGCGCAAGGGCCGGGTTGGAAATGGTCGTGGGCGGGGAGGAAACACCGGGGAGGCCCAAACCTTTAGGAGGCGGGACGTTTCCAGAAATCGAGCTGGTTCTTCATGTGAACGACATTGCGGTACGCCGAATCATCCGGATTGGGCACCAAACCCTTTGCAAAGGCGCCGCGCAGGTCGCGCACGGCCATCACCAAACCCGTGTTGGCCTCAAACCCCAAATGCGCCCGCACCCGATCCGCGGAGAGGTGGTAGGAACGATTGTCGTCGGTGGGCACGATCTCGATGGGCAACGCGGTATCGATCTCATCGCGAATCATCTCCGCCAGGGCCATGACCGAGGCGTTGCTTCTGCATACATTGAATACCTGACCACGGATCTTGGCCTCTTCCGCATCCACCAGCAACAGGTAGAAATCCGTCAAATCCTGAATGTGGATATTGGGCCGCATCTGCTTGCCGCCGAATACCCGGATGCGGCCATTGAGCAGGGCATGAGAGGTGAGGATGTTGATGGTGAGGTCCAGGCGCAGGCGCGGCGAGTAGCCGCAGACCGTGGCGGCCCGCACGGATACCCCACAAAAGCTATCGTCAACCAGGCCGTTGAGCACGGTTTCGCCCTCGGCCTTGTACTTGGCGTAAAGGGTAATGGGCTCTAACGGCAGATCCTCGGTAACGTCGCTGGTCTCCTTGATGCCGTACACGCTGGCCGAAGAGGCGTAGATGAACCGCCTGACGCCATGCCGTTTGGCCGCCTCCATCAGGTGTGCGGTGGCGTCCATGTTCACGGTGCGGGTAATGTCGGCATCCAGATCCGAGCTGGGATCGTTGGAAATAGCGGCCAAGTGGATGAGGGTATCGAAACGGCCCTGCCTCAAGAGGTCTTCCACCCGTTCGCGGTCCCGGATATCGCCGCGCACCAGGCGGAAGCCGTCCCGGCCCATTACCGGGGCCAGGGGCGCCTCGCCGAAAAACAGGCAGTCCAGCACCGTGACCCGGTGGCCCCGGTCCAGCAGCTTGGGCGTGAGCACCGAGCCGATGTAGCCCGCGCCGCCCGTGAGAAGGATGTTTTTTTGACCCATGATTCCCGCCGCAGTTTCTTGCCCAAAGCAGGCGCTTATCTTACCGCCGCCGCTTTCGGCGGGTCAAGGGAGGACTGACGCCGTGCGGAACCAGAAGGGATCATGAACAAAATTTCACCACGGAGAGCGCCGAGGACACGGAGGGGGCCCTCAATATTGAGACGCCTTGCATCGCGGACGTTTCTTGAAACAAGAAGATAAGGAATTGATGGAAGAGTAACCGCGCGAAACCTTCTTTCTCAATTTTTGTAATCCAGTTTTCGGGCCAATTTGATTATGGTCTTGAATCGCTCCGGAATTGGAGCCTAACCCTCGTGCTGAGGCCAAGCCTACCTCTCAATTTTTTGGGAAGGGTTATCTGGCATTTGCTGGTCAATTTTGCCGTAGGCATTTTTTACCCCTCAGCATCCACTCTCAAAGAATGGTAAGGAAAGCAGTAAGGAAAGTCGAGATCTTGGGAAAGCGGTGCAAGAAATACAATGCTACCCAAGGATTCAATAACTAGGAATCGTATAGACTTCACAATCTCATTTGACTAATTTTCCGGCCAGGGCTACCATGCTTGCTCTCCGAGGAAATCCATGGCGAGGTGGGGACTCATATGAACCAGCGGACGCCCAACGACCGCGAGGCGCCCCTCAAACGGGTGCTCGGCTGGCAGGCGGCCCACCTGTTGATGGCGCTGCTGTTCGTCTTTCTGCTGTACTGGCAGGAACGGTCCGTGCTGGCGGAGATTACCCAGGACCACGCGCGCTATATTCAGACCCAAATCCATTCCCAACTGACACAAAAGTTATGGCCCCTCCTGCCGCCACATGCCTGGCGACTTTTCCTGCCGGTTTTGCTCGTGGGCCTGAGCGCTTTGTTGTTCGGCAAGTGGCGCTGGTACTTGTTGTCCTTCGCCGGCATGGTTGGGTCGCTGCTGTTGCTGGCGGATCGGGTGTATTTCGATTTTTTCGGCGCCATTCTTTCCTTGGACAGCCTGCGCGTGGCCGGTCAGCTCTGGGATGTGCGCGAAAGCGTGGACGCCGCGGTGCGTTTGCGCGATTTTGCACCCATCCTGATATTCTGCTTATTCGCGGTTTACGGGTTTTTGGCCAACCGGTTCGGCATACCCGAGAATCGCAAACAACGCCCCATGTTCTTTGCAACCAAGGCCCTGGCCCTGGTATTTCTGGCGCTTGCCTTGCACCTCGGCCTGGTCGCCTTCTCCATGCAGCAAAAGGAGGTGAGCGTTTCCGCGCTTACGGGCACCGGCGGGCCCCAGGACGTGGCGGGCTTTTTTGGCCTGGAGAATAACTCCCCCAAGGATTACGCGGCTTTTTTCGGCATTTTCAATTACCATCTGGACGACGCCCGTCTGGCCGTGACGGAGCTGTTTCGCGACATGGAAATTGCGGAACAAGATTTGGCGGCCATGACATTCCTGTTAGAGGAAAAGAAACGGGTCAACGATTTGAAGAGCCCATTTTTCGGCATGGCCGAGGGCCGCAACCTGCTGATGATCTCCATGGAATCTTTTCAGTACTTCTTGCTGGACCTGGAGATTGAGGGCCGCGAGGTGACCCCGGTCATGAACCGTCTGCGGCGTGAGGCGCTGAGCTTCGATTTCATCCTGGACAACATCAACCGGGGCGGCACATCCGATGCGGAGTTCATGGTGATGACCGGGCTGCTGCCGGACCACCGCCGGCGAGCCTCGCTGAACTACCCCGCCAAACGCAGCCTGATTTCCTTACCCAACCTGCTCAAGGATGCGGGTTACCACACGCTCTCTTTTCACGGCAACGACCCCGCTTTTTGGAACCGCCATGTCAACCATCCGGTTTATGGAATCGAACGCATGTATTTCCGTTCGTTTTTCCAGTATCCCACCGACAAGCTGGGTATCCCCGACGAGGTATTCCTGGCCCAATCCGCCGAGGTGCTGGCCAAGGCAGCGCAACCCTTTTTCGCCTTTATCATCACCCTCAGCAGCCACCATCCATACACCTTGGTGACCCTGGAGGAATCTTTTTTCCCCACGCCTTTTGAAACCGACTCCATGGAGGCCCGTTACCTGCGCGCGGCCCATTACGCGGACGCGCATTTGGGAAAGTTTTTGAAGGATCTCGGCGCCGCGGGCTTGTTGCAGAACAGCCTTTTATTCATCTACGGCGACCACACCGCCCCATTGGATCGGGAAAGCCGAGAACGGGTTCAAACCACGCTGGGCATTCATACGGACCGCTTTCGCAATTTGTGTGTGCCCTTCCTGATTCTGATGCCCGGCAAGGAGGAGGAATTGCGGCCGCACCAGGAGGAGTACGAGGCCGTGATCGGCGGTCTCCAGGACTTTTTCCCCACGGCGCTTCACCTGTTGGGCATGGAGGTTCCTTTCGGCCTCACCGGCCTGCATCTTTTCGTCAAGAATGACCAAAGAGGACCGCTGCCCTTTCTTCACGCCCCTAACGGGTTCATCGACCGGGGCATCCTCTATGTCAATGGCGGACGCATCACCGACGGCGAGGGTCTCGTCTTTCAGCCGCTTTACGACCTGCCCAAACTCTCTCTGGACCAGGTCAAGCAAAACATCCTGCGCACCAACGCGGAACGCGAGCTGCACCACCAAATTTTCGACAAGGACGCCCAGATTCGCATTCTCGAATACCGGGCGGCTCGATCCAATTGAAGAAAGCGCTTCCACTGGACTGGTTCAAAGTCCCCCGTCCAACACTTCCGGCAGGCTGAAATGATCCGCCGAAACATCAGGACGTTGAACGACGGCACATACCCGGGCCGGGCCCTCACATGCCTCCCATGGATCGCCTTTTGTAACCGGCGGGCGGTTCAAAATCCGCGGGATCCAGTGTTCTGCGCTTAGAGGAACGCAGGGTGGATTCGCTCTCCAGGGAACCGTCGTCATCAAATTCCCGGGTCACCACGGGAAAACCATCGATCTCCCGTAGTTGGACGAACATATTGCTGCTCATGGAAGCATTCCCCATATCGCCGAACGCGTCCAGCATTTCTTCAAAAAATTCCGCCATGCTCTTGAAAGCCTCCATGGCCTCCTCGCCGCCCTCGACATTGCTCCAATCGGTCACCCAAAGTTCGCGTACTTTTTTACCCTGACGCGAGACCTCGTATTTGACACAGGGATAGCCGTTGTGTTTCGCCCGCTCCCCGGTTTTGGCGATGGTATCCCTGGGCCGCTTCGGCTTGGCTTGCGGGGGCATTTTTTCCTTCATCATTTTTTCAATCGCGGCCCTTTGGCCCTCGGGCACATTTTTTAAGGCGTCCTGCATTTGGCTCATGACCTGGCCCAATTGGCCGGCGATACCGGCCAGCATCTCACCATCGACCACCATATAACTCTTGTCATCATGGTCGACCACCACCATTTCGCGCCGGTCTCCCCTGAAAATTGCGGTTCCCGAGCCACCGGTTGTTGAGGAGGGTATCTCCATCTTGAGATTTTTCCCCTCGACCCAGGCCGTGGTTTCTTCCGGACTCTGGCCATGGTCCTTGGTTTCAATTTCAAAAACAACACCCGCCGTGGCCACGCTCGCACATGCAAGCATCAACGCCGCCCATTTCAAATAGCCTTTCATGTTCTCCAACCTCTCTGGAATTTATCCGGCAGCGAGCCCGCCGCGGCGACCCGGCCAACAAACGCCTTTCGTTCCCGTGGGTAGTCTTTCTTGAATGGAACCGGATCGATCCCCATTATTTCACCAACTAGGGCCGTGGGCAAGTTGGACAAATCACCAAGCTCATCTGAAACCGAACGGACATCCTCCTCCATTCGATCGCAGCCAATCATGCCACACACAATAAAATTACCGCTTGGCGCCGGGAGCCTGTCACTTGAATCAGGCTTCTACTTCCGTTTTCTTTTTTGAGGCGGACGGCGAAGCGTATCCCGAGGCGCCCAGCTTAACCTGGTAACAACCATGGCACACGGGCAGATACTTCTCCTCGGCGCCCAGGTCGATGGAAGGGCCGGAGATGGTGGGGGTCCCATCCAGGAGTTTCAGGTTGTAAATGGCCTTGCGATTGCAATAGGCGCAGGTGGTTTTCACCTCTTCGATGGTATCGGCCACTTCCATCAGCCGTCGGGAGCCCTCGAACAAGTCGCGGCGGAAATCGGTGCGCAATCCGTAGCAGATCACCGGGATCTTGAGGACGCCGGCCACCCGCCGCAGTTGGTCGATCATGGCCGCGCTGAAGAACTGAACCTCATCGGCAAGGACACAGTCCACGTTCTTCAACTGGTCGAAATCCAGCTTAGTTGTTGGCGTGACCAGCAGGTCGGCCTGCCGCTCCAGACCGGCCCGCGAGCGAATGTGGTTCAGTCCGAAGCGATCATCCAATCGGGGTTTGATGAGGAATACATTTTTGCCCTGTTGCGTGTAGTTGTGGGCCACGGCCAGCAGATTGAGCGTCTTGGCGCTGCCCACGGTGCCGTATCGAAAGTAAAGCTTTGCCATGTTCTTCTCCCGACCGGATTCGGAAATCGGAGCCACACCCAAAGGGGGCCGGGGCCCGAAACCAAACCGACGGCCTTCAAGCGATTGTAGCCAAGATTGCAGAAACTTGCCCGAAAAAAACAAACACAGAGTTTCGACCGCTTCAAGTTCCTTCCGTTTTGTATGGATCGAAGTAGGCTCTTGGGACATGATCCAGAACCGCGGATCACCAGCTTTCAGAGCAGACCAAGGAAAAGAGCCCGGCAGTTTAGGATAGAAGTTCATGTTTCCTGCCAACATTCAAAACCGAATTGCATATAATAGAGGTTCCATTTAGGCATTTGTTCGAAAAAGGCCGCCATGAACCAACCCCTCGATGCCAACAGCTTTACGGGGCTTTACAGCATTCCCATCCCCCTGCTTCAGTTTTTGCTGAACCTGCTGGGCGCCGCCGTGCTTTCGCTCCTTTTGAGCCGCTTCTACACCCGCTACGGACGCGCTCTCTCCAACCGCAAGGACTTTGCCGAAAACTTCCTCATGATCACCACCACCACCATGTTGATCATCAGCATCGTCAAATCCTCCCTGGCGCTTTCGCTCGGCCTGGTGGGCGCGCTTTCCATCGTGCGGTTCCGCGCCGCGATCAAAGAACCTCAAGAACTGGCCTTTCTGTTTTTGGCAATTGCCATCGGCCTGGGGTTTGGCGCCAATCAATACGCGGTAACACTGATCGCGTTTTTTCTCATCATCGGACTGTTATGGGCGCGGGAAAAGTTGCGCAAACAAGCTCCCGATGACCATAACCTGGTGGTATCCCTGCGCGCGGAAGGGGCGGAAGGCATTGATTTTAAAGAGGTAAGCGAGATCTTGAAAGCCCATTGCGTTACCGTGAGTCTGCGGCGCCTAGAGGAAGGGAAAGCCTTCCGTGAGGCGCTGTTCGCCGTGGAGCTGTCCGCCTTCGATGATTTGCTTAGCGCCAAAGCCGAGCTGCGCGGCCTTGATCGCGCACACATAGCCGCCGGGGCCGCCACCGATGACGACGACATCGTAGGATTCGGACATTTTCCTGTTACCTCTTTATCAGTTCACGAACGCGCCCCGGCCTCAGACCAGCAGGCGCCAGATGAGTATGACCAGCACGATCATGCTTGCGTTCCAGATCAGCGTGCGCACCCAGGCCACACCCATCATGTAGGCAGGCAGATACGCAAGTCTCGCCCAGAAATAAACAGCCGCGCCGAAAGAAGACCAGCCATCGTTCTTGCCGGTGACCTCGATGGCGAGCGCCAGCGCGGCAAAACCGGCGAAGGTCTCGATGAAATTGCGGAGCGCGCGC
>JBGTRP010000200.1:0-9984 GCA_041940685.1 Acanthopleuribacteraceae bacterium | reverse complement strand
CGTGATTCATAAATCTGATAGCAATCACAATTTCGATCAACTTATTTTGAACTACAAAAAAATGATTTGACTTTGTATTTCTTATCAATTATAAAAATTAAGATTCTTGTTCATAGTTGATAACAATCATAATTTATAATTTCAACAAACTTATCAGAAGGAGAAGATGAAAATGAGAAAACGTTTGACAGCCACCATTTTTACTTTGCTAGCCGTCGCATCGTTCTGGATGCTCTTTGCCTTCACCTCGTCTCAGGACCAGGCCGCCCCGGTCATTCGGGAAGGCAAACCAGCGCCGAATCTGGAAGAAATCCGCAACCCCGGCCAGTTCCAACTCGATCATTTCAAGGTCTACAACATCGAGCCCATGCCCGTAAATGCCGACGTTTGGTTACGCGGCCAGTTTGACGGCAACCTCTTCAAGCGGGCCTTTGTCTATGAATACGCCAAGTTCCTCAATCCCGTCGACAAAAACGGGGAGGGCATCATCGATAAATACGACCATTTGAACTGGCACTGGATCGAAACGGATCCGGAGCCCACTCGAGAGGTTACGCTTTACAACCAGTTCGGTCAGCAAATCATCAAAATCGACCGGGCGGTCGCCCTGTTGGCGCCGGCAGAAAAAATTGAGCCGGGCAGCCAGCCTCCCTCGGATTTGGATCACTACAAGGTCTACGAGGTGGTTTCGGCTCAACCCGTGCATTGGGGCGTCGACCTCAAGGATCAATTCGGCCACGAGGGCAATCGGGCGATCATTGCCCGCTACTTCGCGGTGCCGGTGGATAAACGCCACAACAACTTGTATTTCCCCATAATCAACAAGGAAGACCATATCGTGTTTTACATGCTCGACCCAATCCCCATCAACGAGTACCGGCCGACCCGCGACCAGTTCGGCCAGCACGATATGCGGACCATCGAAAGCGAATTGCTGGGCGTTCCCACCAAGAAGATTTCCTGGCAATAAATCCGCGTAAACCACAATCATTGGGACGGTTTCGGCCGTCCCTTTTTTCATCTAAGGCGCATGGAACGAGGCTGGAAGCACCTTGGGAAAACGGAATTCGTTCGATTAACCCATCCCGCGCCGGTTTTTGACTTGTTTGCGCCACTCTTTTTCCGTGACCAAATCTTTGGTTGACCCTACACGGTCCAGGAAAACCACGCCATCGAGATGGTCGACCTCATGCTGGAAGACGCGAGCGAGAAATCCTTGAAATTCGGTTTCCACCGACGTTCCGGAACGTGAAAGATATCGCACGGCGATCGATTCATGGCGCGGCACCAGGCCGCGAATGCCCGGCACCGTCAAACATCCTTCCCAGTCTGTTTCTTTGGTCTCGGAGGCCCAGGCGATCTCGGGGTTGATCATGGCGGTGGGCTCCATGTTGGGCGCATAAGGGTAGCGTTCATTGGGCCGTGAGGCGATGATGACCAGGCGCTTGGGAACAAAGACCTGAGGCGCGGCGATGCCCATCCCGCCCACTTCGGCGACGGTGTGCAGCATATCGTCGATCAGGGCTTGAATCTCCTCATCGCCCGGGTTGGCGATCGGGACCGCGCGCTCCCGAATGACGGGTTGGCCCAATTCCGCGATAGGAAGCAATCGTGGCAATGGTTTGACCTCCACTTAAGCTTGTAACGATCCTTTCCACCGCCAACAGATTACCACGAGCCAAACATTGCGCTCTTATTTTGAAAACCAAAATGTCCACGGAGAATGGGGGTTACGGATCGGTGTTACCGGGTAGGCACGCGCTGTTGTGGGATCGAATAAAACCCGAACGCCTCTCCCCGCCTGCATCCAAATAAAGGCCTCAAAGCCGGGCGGCCCTCACCAGGTCAACCAACTCCAAGAATTTCGCATGCTCCACGCTGCCGCCCGTATCCGTGTCCGCACGAATCACGAAGACCATGTTTTCCGAGGGCAGCGCCTTGATTTTATGGCCCCCCAAGCCCCGTGCGGAGTAACCGCCTCCCTCGTCAACCCACCACATGTAACCGAATCCCGGGGCATTGGCGATACCGGTCGCCGAGTAGGAGGTGGTGCTCTCCTCAACCCAACCCGGGGGAAGAACATCCGCCCCATTCCACACTCCGTCCTGAAGATAAAGCTGACCAAGGCGCGCCATCCTCCCTGAGCTGGTTGAGCGTGCCGGAAAGGGTTCAGATCGTGAAAGCTTCCCTAAGAGTTTCAGGGAGCTGGCAGCAAAAAGCGTTCCAGCATCGCAAAGCCCGTTCGCCCAAAACCCCCTGCAAAAACACGCGGGTGGCGCCCGATAGTCACACCTATTCTCCAGCGTTGCCCGGGGTAATGAATGAGAGCCAATCCACACCCAGATCGTATATGTGATGTAAGGATGTTGGGCGCGGGCCGGACCGGGCTTAAAATGATCGGAACGCCGCGCGTAAGGGCTACCCTCAGGTTTTTTCGCGCCGCGGACCAGGTTTATTTGACGACGGAACTTGGCCCAACCTCTATTCAGGAAATGGCAACATGTGTGGTATCGCGGGTGTAGGACATATCGCCTTACCGGATCGCGAGGATACCTTCGCCCGTTTGGGGCGGGTGATCGGCGCGATTCGAAAGCGGGGCCCCGACGGACTGCTGCTCTTTACCGAGGGCGGCTTTTCACTGGCGCAGACCTTTCTGCTGATCTCGGATCAAAGTGGCGGCGCCGCGCCTTACCTGAGCGAGGACCATCGTTTCATCGCGGTTGTCAATGGCCAAATCTACAACCACCACGAACTGCGACAAGATCCAAACCTTCGGCACTTCTCCTCCGCATCCGCTTCCGATTGCGAGATCCTCGCCAATGGGTTTGCCATTTACGGACCGGCCTTTTTCGCCAGAATACAGGGAATGTTCGCCCTCGCGATCCTGGACCGAGTCAATCAGACGCTCACCCTGGCCCGGGACGCGCAAGGAATCCGTCCGCTTTACTACAGCCGCGGCCCCGGCGGGGTGGCCTTCTGTTCGGAGCCCCAACCCCTGGTCAACGCCGGCCTGGTCCCATCGGAACCTGATGACCGCGGGAGCTTCGAGGCGCTGCTGTTGCGCAATCCCATCGAGCCCCGCACCATGTTTCGCCATGTTCGCGCACTGCCGCCCGGCCATTTTCTCACCATCGGAGAACGGGATTGCCAACTGCAGGCCTTCGTGGAAGACCCTTTTGCGCCCCAAGCCTCCGCGAATCCAGTATCTGCCTCGATCCAAACGCAACCGGTCCGAGCCGCTTTAACAGACGCGGTCTCGGCCCGGCTGCCCCGCGCCTGCCGCTACGCGACCTTTCTCAGCGGGGGCCTGGATTCGGGCATTGTGGCCGCGCTCACGCCCTCTGGAGACCCAGCGCGGCTGGCCAGCCCCGTCTGCGGTTTTGAACACGACGGATTGCCGGACGAACGAATCGGCGCACGGGCGCTCGCGGCCCATTTGGGGTTGCCGCTACAAGAAACGACCCTGACCCCGGACCGCTTCCTCGCGATTTGGCCACTCATGCTAGATGCGCTGGGCGCGCCGCTCATGTTCAATTCGACCATCGCCATCTACTGGATGGCGCGCCAGGTACGGCGGGCCGGCGGCAAGGTGTTGCTGTCGGGAGAGGGCGCGGACGAACTGTTTCTGGGCTATCCGCGCTACGCCGCCCACGCTAAACTGGAGGAAAATGCCGCCCCCGAACGAATGCTCCTCCATGACGAGGAGTTGGGCCACCTGCCGCGGGAGTTCCGAGCCGCCTTGCAGCACAATCCATGGTGGCGTCGCCAGTTCAAAGAGGTGAAAGCGCGGATTGCGGCAATGGCCCCAACCATAAAGGGCCAGAGCGCGCTCGACCGCAAGCTGCGATTTGACCGCCTGACCTACCTGCGTGGATTGCTGATGCGCCAAGACCGAGCCGGCCTTGGCGCGGCCGTGGAAATTCGCGTGCCGTTCCTCGACGAGGCGGTGGTTTCCGCGGCGCGCGCCATACCCTCCGCGCGCCATTTGGTCCCACGGGCAAAGGCAATTCCACGCGAACTTTTCCGCGATCTGTTGGGCCCATTTGCCGACGCGCCCAAGATCGGCTTTCCCCTCCCCATGGCGGCTTGGATGGAAACCCCCGCCTTCCGCGCGGTCCTCGGCTGGTTGGCCGATGCCTGGCATGAGGCGGGCGAAGCCGCGGATTTTAGAGACGCCCTGAAGTCCATCCCGGGGCCGCGGGACGGTACGCTGTTCGTTTGGACCCTGGCCAATCTGGCCGCCTGGTCGCTGCTTCAAAGGTTCGGTCCCCGCTTTTTTGCGATGTGGCATGACCAACTACAGCCCACCGGCCAATCGCTGTTGCGCGAACTCCAAGAGGAAATGAATCCGGGCGTACCCGGGTGGTTACCCGCTCTGCTACGCCGGGGCGCTGGGATTTCAGAGCCAACCCTAACCATCAGCCGAGGTTGGCTCGAACCGGCTCGCTTCCCCCTTCAAGAGGTCAAAGCGCTTCCGAATTGAATTCGCTCCATGGGATCTTGGTTTTCCCCGAGCCCAGGCCCGGCTCAGGGCCTCATGCGCGCCCTCGGAGTCGGCGCTCCAGGAAGAAATTCGGCGGCGTCCGTCTCCATAGGCTTTCCAGATTTCTTACACGACTGTAATGCAATCAAAGGGTGCGGAACAGGGTTAACCAGGCCACGTCGCGAACCCCGGCCTGGTATAGACTTTTGGTGGCGGCTTCAAGGGTGGCCCCGGTGGTAAGCACATCGTCCACCAGGATCACCGAAGCGGGTAGCCGTTTCGGCCTGACGCGGAAGCGATCGCGCACATTTCGACGGCGTTCTTCGTATTCAAGCCCCACCTGACGACGGCGAAAGGGAGCCATACGCAGGCCCGAACGAATGGGCAGGCCGGTGTAACGGCTCAGGGAAAGCGCAATGCGTTGGGCCGGGTTGAAGGAACGCCGCCATTTGCGTGCAAATGACTCGGGAATGGGGACCAGGGCCTGATATCGTGGAAAGGGCAGCGCCTCGAAGAATGCCTTTGCCTGAAAGCGTACAAGACTCTCGATCAGACGCCAGTATCCCTGGTATTTTACGAGGTGAAGCGCATCGCGACCCTTGTTGCGGTAGGCGTAGAAGCTGCAGAATTTTCCTGGCAGAACCTTCAGCCGGCGGCACCAGTCGCAATCGGCGCTTTCTTCATGGACGGCAGGGTTGTGGCAGCGCCGGCAACCATGGTCGGCGATGGGTTCCAGGCCTTTCCGGCAGGCCGGGCATGGCGAGCGGGTATCGGGTTCTCCACAGAGCAGACAACGTCGCGGCGCCAGCAGTTGGGTGATATCCAAGGATGAGAGAAGCGGCATGCGGCCATCCATTCCAACGAATGCCGAAAGCCATGGCTTCCGATGAGGTTCGCGCTTGTTGGCCCGAGGGCCATGAAGTAGCTCGACCCAGTTTATACGAATTGTCGCGCTCTGGGTCAAGCGCCCTCCGGGAAGCCCCGTGCGGGAAAAGCGCCGCCCTCTGATGTTCCCGCGAGAACCAAGCGCCCCGTTTTGGGTATAATGAGGCCGGTTTCTTTTTCTTCCACGGCATGCATCCGTACGGGAGTCTTTCATGCCCGTTCCCCATCCAAATCAGCCGCTTCCATTCAAGGCCTATGTGAGCGAGCCGATCACCCGTTGCCCTCCGCGCGAAAAGGGGCGCATCCAAACCCTGGTCCGCAGGCTGACGCGGGCTCTCGCGGAACCGCCCTACCTTACGCGGCTCTATGTACCCTCGCTGGTTACCTCGCCCGAGGTGCGCGATGAAATGAAGCCGGAGCATGTGTACCTGTTGGACAGGGTGCGCGTGGCCGAGGCCGATTACATGCTGGTAATCGCGGATCACACGAGCTTCGGAATCGGCGGCGAGGTGGAAATGGCGACCTCGCTGGGAAAACCCGTGATCATTTTCTCGCGCGATCAGACATTGTCGCGATTTTTGGTGGGCACACCCGCGAACGTGATATCCGCGCGACAACCCGGGCGTTATTTTCTGGCCTATCGCGATTGGCGAGACCTCAGGGAGCCCCTGCTGGAGCTCATCGAGCGGGTGCTTGTCGATCTGAAGGAAGAAAAGCGGCATGAGCTTTCTTTTTGGGATTTGGGCCGGGAGCTGCGCGCGTTGCGATTACGGCGCGGGCTCAGCATCGAGGAGTTGGCGCGAAGGTCGGGACTGCGCCCCGCCCAACTGCGTATCCTGGAAACCTCGATTGACGAGATTCGCAAACAAATGGCGGAATACCGCGACCAGGCCGGTTTAGACCTAGGCTCGATCAGCCTGGGCCCACGTCAGTTGGAACAATTGGCCAATATCGGCTTGCCGGCCCTCCGCCGACTTGCCGTTGCGCTTGACGTTTCCCTCCAAACCCTGGCGGGCGGCAATGACGAGCCAAAAAAGGGAAAAGGTCCTTCCCGCGAGGCGGAAACCATGTGGGAAAAAGCCGCGCGCATTCGCGCGGAGAGCCTGAAACCGCGCGCGGCTCAGTACGACATCACATACCGGGAATACGAAAGCCTCCACGAGTTGCTGGTCACCCGCTATTTGGAGCGTACGCCCGCCGCCCGCACTCGCGCCAGCCGCCATTCCCACCTCATCAGTGAGGATGAATTTCTCCAAGCGCTGGGAGAGCTTCGTGCTTAAGCGTTTGGGTTGGCTTGGCCTTCTCGCGCTTTGCGCTTGGGTTCAAGGCGATACGACCCTGCGTCTCGGAGATGGCGCCGAGCTGATGATTCCCAATGGCTTTTTTTACCGGCTGGAGTTTCTCGACCATGAACCCGAAAATACGGTGCTGCGAGGCGATTGCCGAAACCTCAGTTCTTCCTCCTTCCTGTTCATTTCACAGGCGCCTTCACGCCGCGAGGGAAATGACCCCTTTGTCGCCATGGCGCAGGCCTTGGACTTGAGTTATCGGGAACCGACGCCCGTGAAACGCGAGATCCCGGGCCTCAAAAGCCCTTTCCGCGTAGCGCGCATCACCAGCCCCGGCGCTTATGAAGGGTTTTTAGCGGTTCTGGTCTCGGAAGTATGGTCGCGCGGCGCGGTCTCCTTTTTCCTCGTTGGCCCGGAAGCGGAATTTCAACAAGCCCTCCCCGGTTTCGTCGCCATGGTGAATCAATACGACTCCGCCCAGGCCAGGTCCGCCAAAAAAATTTACGGCCAAAAACGCAATAATCCCTCCTCATGGATGGTAATCGCGGCCATCGGGGTTTTGGTGGCCAACCTTTTTATCATTCTTTTCGGGTTCAAGGAAATCGCGCGACGCGGCAACGAGGAAGAGCCGATTTAAATGCTCGGCAACGCTCGCGCCGGGAAATGGCCGGGCGCATGTCCGGTTGTGGTATCATCCCAGGCTTGGAATCGACCGGGCGTGAATTCCGCGTTCACCACCCCAAAGTAAGAAGGTAAAGCATGACCCTGGAGATTAAAAACCTGCGCAAGGCGTTTCAAGACGTGGAGGCGCTCAAGGCCCTCGACTTCAGCTTGGAGCCGGGTGGCTCGCTTGCCTTGTTGGGCCCCAACGGCGCGGGAAAATCGACCGCGATCAAGATTTTGGTCACCCTCTTGAAACCGGATGCCGGAGTCTATTTGTGGGAGGGGGAAGATCTGTTTCTGCGCACCCACCGAATTCGGGAGCTGACCGGCTACGTTTCCCAGGAATTGGCGATGGACAAGGTGCTCACCGGGGTGGAATTCATGCAGCTCAACGCAGGTCTGCTGCACCTCAATTGGAAACAACACAGAGCCCGCGCCATGGACCTACTGAACCGTTTGGGCTTGTCCGAGGCCGAAAACCGGACGGTGGGCACCTATTCGGGTGGAATGAAACGGCGGCTGGACTTGGCGGTCTCCCTTCTGAACGAACCGCGCATTCTGGTGCTCGACGAGCCCACGACGGGACTGGACCTGGAAGCCCGCGAACTTATTTGGGGCCTGATTCGGGATTTTTTGGAAAAGGGCGGCATGCTGGTTCTTGCCAGCCACGATTTCCGCGAGGTCCAGGAACTGGCGAAGGAGATCCTAATCCTCGAAAAGGGCGAGGTCACCCGGCGAGGCGGGCCGGAAGCGCTTAAGCGGGACTTGGGTCATCACATCATCCGGTTGAAAACGCGCGAGTATATGGCGGCCGAGGACCTGAGTGCGGTGCGCCGGGTTTTCCAGCCCTGGGGAGACGAGGTGGTCTGGTATCCAAGTGAAGACCATGCCACCCTCGCGCTGAAGCAAGCGGCCCCCATGCGGGATATCCAAGATCGAATCTACCGCGATATGAAGGCCGCTGGTTTAAATGTCCACACCCTCTACCTGCAAAAACCGGACTTGGAAGACGTGTATCGATTGAACCTGGGAGGCGCGTCATGAGCGGGCAATTGTTGGAAATCAAGGCGCTTTCCTGGCGGTGGTTCCTGCATTCCAAACGCCGGCCCATGGTGCTGGTCGCGGGCCTGATGCAGCCGTTGATTTGGCTGGTGCTCTTTTCCGCGGTATTTAAAAACAGCCCCATGCGCGATTTGGTGGGCTCCGGCTCCTACCTGGCGTTTATCACTCCGGGCGCCCTGGTGTTCACCGCCTTTACCGGCGCGCTCAACGGCGGAGTTCCTATTCTTTTCGATCGTGAATTGGGTTTTCTCGACCGGCTTTTGGTGGCCCCCTTGCGCTCGCGATTTTCCATCATTTGGGCCACCGGCCTGCATATCTTTGTCATGACCCTGCTGCAATGCGTGGTAATCCTTCTGCTAACCGCGGCAATGGGGGTCCGGTTTCAGGGCGGCATCGCCGGTGCGCTGGTGGTGATTTTGGTGCTGGCGCTGATCAGTCTTTTATTCACCACGCTCAGCCTTGCCCTTTCTTTCGTGCTGCGCCAACACTTCGAGCTGATCTCGATCATTATGATCATTTCCCTGCCGATGGTCTTTATGTCCACCGCTTTTGCGCCCGTGGAGTACATGCCCACCTGGCTGGCCTATCCGGTCGCGGTTAACCCCATCACCCTTGCCGTGGAACCCATGCGCGCGGTCTTCTTTTCAGCGGACTGGGGTTGGGGCGCACCCGTGTTTCAGGCGCCTTTCGCGGCCATGAGCATTCTTCACTGCCTCGTTTTATTGGCGTTGTTCAGCGTTCTAATGATGCTGTTGGCCAAGGCCGCCATCGGTAATAAGTTGAACTGAGATTCCGCGCGCCCTTATTCGCATCTTCTCTTGCGGCCGGCGCTTTTTCTTGGGTATACTGGCTTGGCTGAAAGCCATGGAATACAGGAAAAAATTTACCGGCCGGGCGAAAAAATCGGTTGGCGTAAGCGGGTAATCATGAAACAGGGCGGATTGATCTTTCTACTGGTCTTTTTCGGGTCGACGCTTTGGGCGCAAAACGACATGCACGCCAATGTGAACCTCCAATTTCGTTTTGCCAATCCAGGAGCGCGCGCACAAGCCATGGGCGGCGCCTTTGTCGGCCTTGCCGACGATACTACCGCCATGTTCGCCAACCCGGCCGGGCTCGCGACCCAGGGAAGCCGCACCCTCGTGCTCGAGCTGAATCGTAGCGAGCGCGACAATCACATCCCCTTTGCCGGAGGCCGCATCGAGCAGATCGGCCTTCAAGACTTCCGCTTCGACCTGGATGCCCGCGATTTCCCGGATACCGTCAACACGATTCCCTTTTTGGGGTATCTGCATCCCGCGGGGCGGTTGAAATGGGGCGTTTTTCTCGCGGAGCAGGCCAATTTTGACCGACGTTTCGACACCGACGGCGTGGCCATTCCCGCCTTTGAAGGCGGCCGTTTTGTAAGCGGGAATGTGTTCCAATTTTTTCCCCCCAGCGAAAACCTGATCGAGTTGAGCATGCGCTCGCTGGGCGTCAGTCTGGCCGGCAAGCTGAGCGAGCGGCTCTCCGTGGGCGCCACGGTGACCCTGAACAGCTTCGACTACCAGGGCAATACCACGCTTTTCGTACCCAACCTGGAAGAGCTGTTTCCGGAGGTGA
>JBGTRP010000199.1:0-9988 GCA_041940685.1 Acanthopleuribacteraceae bacterium | reverse complement strand
TCCCACGGCGGTGGACGATGCGGTCAGCACGGATGAGAACCTGGTGCTCAACGGCGATGTGTTGGCGGCCAACCCCACCACGCCGGACAGCGATCCCGAGGGCGACGGCCTGACCGTGACCGCGGTCAACGGCATGGGCGCCAACGTGGGCATGCAGATCGCCCTGGCCTCAGGCGCTTTGCTGACGGTAAACGCGAACGGCACGTTCAGTTACGATCCCAACGGCGCCTTCGACTCCCTGCTGAATGGCCAAACGGGCATGGATAGCTTTAGCTACACCATCGACGATGGTTCAGGAACCTGCGCGGAAACCGCCACCGTTACTATCACCATCAACGGCGTGTCCGGCGCGCCTACCGCCAATGCGGATTCCGATTACGAAACCCATTGCAACATCACTCTGGAGGTAGCGGGGCTTTCCTCGGGCGTGGACGCGCTCACCTCCACCTTCGGTAGCGTGCTCGCCAACGACATTGACCCGGACGGCCCTGGTCCTCTGGTTGTATCGGCCCTAATCGGCAGCGCGGACTTGGTGGCGCCTTTCAGTGGCAACACCACCATGGGTGGCGTGGTGACCATCGATGCGGACGGCAGTTTCCACTATACGCCGCCCGTGGGCGTGAGCGGCATGGCCGATACCTTCCAATACGAGGTCTCCGATCAGGATCTGCCACCCAACACCGCCATCGGTACCGCGACCATCACCATCTCCAGCGAATGTCACTGGTTCGTCAAGGACGATGCTGCGGGCACCGCTGACGGCACTACCCTGAACCCCTTCCAGACCCTGGCCCAACTGGGCGCGGCGGCCACGCAAGTGAACGATACGATCTTCGTTTACGAGGGCACGACGACCCAACACCCCGCGCCGCCCACCCCCTTGGACGGCGAGATTTTATTGCAAAACGGTCAGAGTCTCTTGGGCCATGGCATCGCCCTCGGCCTGACCCATCCCGAGGACGCCAGCGCGGTGACCCTGATCGCCGCGGCCACCCATCCGGTCGTCACCAATACGGTCGGGGATATCGTGGTTTTAGCGGATGACAACACCGTGCGCGGTCTGAACCTGCTGCCCGTGGCCAGTGCGGCTGTCCGGGCCGGCGTGATCCCCATGCGCAAACAAAGCGGAAAACGCGCGGGCGGCACCACCCTGCTCAGCGATCTGATCATCAACCCCGCCAACGCCAGCGATGGCTTGGAGGTCGGCGGACAGGTGGACGACTTCACCTTCGAGAACAGCGTGGTCGAGGGCCTGCCGGGCGCGACCGGCACCGGCTTCATTTTCGACGGCGGCGCCATCACCACTTTCAATACCAACAACGTGACCTTCGACCGATTGGGGACCGCCATCTCCATGAACTTAAACGCGGGAACCCACAACTTCGACCAAATCGTGATCGGCGGGAGCATACCGCCGGGCGCGGGGTTCAACATCAGTAACTCCGGTACGGTCAACGTCACCCAGGTGGGCGGCGCCAGCAGCATCAACGTCGACGGCGGAACCGCGCTCGTGGTCAACTCGACGGCGGTGGGGATGAGCTTTGCCAGCATGACCTCGGCCAACAGCGGCGGGCATGGCGTCAACCTCAACCAAACCACGGGTTCTCTGACGAGCGGCGCGACCTCCGCTACCAATGCGGGCGCCGATGGGATCCGGGTAACCTCCTCCTTCACGGGCGCCGGCAACTCGGTGAATTTTGGCAATACCACCATCACCAATCCGGTGGGCGCGGGCATTTTTGTAGATTCCTCCTTCACGGGAGCGGGCGCCTCGTTGACCCTCGGCAACACGGCCGTAACGAACGCGGGCGATGGTGGCGGACCCGCGGATGGCGTGTTTCTGAACGCCAATACCGGGGCCGCGATCGAGTTCGATTCGCTTTCGATCACTACCGAAAACGGCAGGGGCCTGGTGGCCACCAACAGCGGAACGGTGAACATAACCGATACGGGAACGACCGTGGCCGCCACCAACGGAACGGCCCTGGAGTTAAACAACACCGCGGGCCAGACCAATGGCGCCTCCGGCTGGACCTTCGCGGACGCGGACTCCACCAACAGCGCGGCTACCGGCGTTTCGCTGATGAGTCTGGGGGACCCGGTCACCATCAACGACGGGACACTGAACGGCTCCACCGGTGACGCCTTCCTGGTGGACGGAAATTCGGCAAACGTGACCTACAGCGGGACCATCGACAACAGCTCCGGGCGGTTGATCAACGTGGCCAACACCACGGCCGGCACCGTGCTGTTCGACAGCACCGCGGGAGGCACGCCTCTCAACGATAACGGCGGGCTGGGGATCGCCATCACCAACGTGGCCGGCAATGTCACTGTCAACGCGACCGCTACTGCGATCGCCAATAGCGTCGCCACAGGATTCAACGCTGTCGGCAACACGGATGGCGCGATCACGATCAACAACACCACCATTACGGACCCGGGCGCGACCGCTTTGAATATCAGCGGCGGCGGCGGTGATGAAATCAACGGTGTTTTCGATTTCAACAATCTGGATATCAATCACGCGGTCAATCTCGCGCGAACCATCAGCATCGTGGGGCTCAACCTGGGTGCGTCCGTGGATTTCGATGCGGCCAGTACGATCAACGCCACGGATGGAACGGGGATCTTGATCAACAGCAACGCGGGCGCTGGCGGAACCGCGCCCATGATCATGTTCAACGGGACGGTGAATCTGGGTACCGGCGCCTCTCGGCTCACCGACGGCGACGCCTTTACCATGAGCGCCAATAGTGCGGATACGGCCGTGAATTTTGCCGACCTCAACATCTTCGTCAACAATGTGGATGGCGTAGACGCCAGTGGCGGCGGCGCCTTGGGCGGCACCATTTCCGCGCTCAATGCCACGGGCTCGGGTTATACCGCGGCGCTCAACATGACCGGCATTACCTCTGGTTCGGGGGTGTGGCCTGCGTCCAGCTTTTTGGTCATGTAGTCCACGCACGCCGACAGGTGCTCGTCCCTGGCCTTCTTAGCATGGCTCACCGCCTTCGACGACGTGAACATTACCAATACCGGCGGTACCGGGTTCTTTGCCGACAGCGCCGGAACGGTGTCCGTGGCCGACGCGGATGCGGATAACACGATCGGCGCCACCAATGCAATCGCCCTGAACATTAACAATACGACGATCGGCGGCGACGGCATGACCGGCGGGGTGAACTTCCTCAGCATTTCCGCCTCGGGCGCCAATAACGGCATTGTGCTCAATACCACGGGTGTTGGACGATTCGTGGTTACCGGTACGGGCAGCACCGACGGCTCCGGCGGCACACTGCAAAACATCAACAACAACGGCGTCGAGCTGATCAGCGCCAACAATATTTCCATCAGCAATATGGATTTACTTGACGCCAACCTCACCGATAACTGCGGCACCGAGGCTTACGACGAGTTCTCCGGTGGAAATCCCGGCAACCAGGATTGCAGGGGCGCCATTTACCTGCGCAATGTCATGCATCCCAGCTTCACCAATATCACCATCGACGATACCGTGGATCAGGGCATCAACGGGGTGGGGGTCACCCATTTCCGGTTGATCGACAGCGAGGTGCTCAACGCGGGTAACAATAATTCAGAATCCGGAATTCTGCTACGCGACCTGTTTGGGACCGTAAGTGACGGCAATGTCAACGTCATCAGCAACACCATTGTCAGCGATGCGGCCCAAATCGGCGTGTTCATTCGCAATAATCTGCGCACCAACGGTTTTGCCGGCGAACCGGATCGCCTGGAATTGACCAATAGCCAATTCCTGCTTTCCGCGGCAACCGATAACGGCGACAATGTCACCGTATCGCTACGGGACGACAATCCGGCCGGGAACGGCAATGGCGCCAACTTCGAAACCGTGGTCTCCGGCTGTACCTTTACGGGCCGGGTCGGTGCGTCGAGCACCACCGACCAAATCCAGATAGACGCCGGCATCAATGCCAAGAGCCAGGTCAGCATTACGGGGTCTACCTTCACCAGCAGCAATACGGGTATCAACCTTTCGGGCGCCGATGGATCGCTGACCCTCTTTGACGTGGACGCCAATCCCAGCATCAGCGTGCGCAACGGGACGGGCGTGAACATTGCCGTCAACGGGACCGCTTCAATGACTGGCACGGTATCCAACCACCCGTCAATCGATAGCTCCGTGGCAAACAATCCCGCCTTTGGCATTGCCATGATCGTCGATTCCAATGGGTCCGCGGTTATCGACATCGACAACAACACCATCACCGACTTCCTCCTGCCCGTTCGGGCCGGGGCGCGCGGCGGAACGGGAACCGCCGATGTCACTCTCCGCAACAACGATATGACTTCCAGCGCGGTAACCGGATTCGGGGTCGTGGATCTCATATGCGGCAATGGCACCGTGGGTGAAAGCAATGTGGTTTGTTTCAATATTTTCAACAATGATGCATTCGATCCCCAACTCCAAGGTGAATACTTCATTACCATGACTCCGGGAACGACCTGTACCATAGAGGGTTACGCGGGATTGGGCACCGACAAGGCCGCCATTGAGGCGTTCGTGGACGGCGCCCAAAACAGTGGCGCGACCACGGTTTGCGATGTGGGATTCTGTGGTATCGGCGTGGTCAACTACAGCGTGGGCGGAACCTGTTCGACGCCTCCCTAACCCAGAGCGCGGAAAGAACCCGGATTCCCGCGCCTTCCACCCGGTTTTCCTTTCAGCGGATGACCGGACAGTTGTCAACCCCCCGTTTTCGAGAAAAAGAGGAGGAGCCATGTCAGAACCTTTTCTCGCGGAAGTTCGCATCGTGGGCTTTAACTTCGCTCCACGAGGTTGGGCTTTCTGTGATGGGCAGATCCTGCCCATCAACCAAAATCAGTCACTTTATTCCCTGTTGGGGACTACCTATGGCGGCGATGGCAGGACCAGTTTTGCCCTGCCGGATTTGCGTGGGCGGACCCCGATTCACGTGGGCCGCTCCAATGGCGGCGGCGATCACAGGCTTGGGCAAAAAAGCGGTGAGGAGACCCACACCCTCGCGGCCAATGAAATGCCCCAGCACACCCATGTGGCCAAAGCGTCCAATACCCAGGCCAATCTCACCGCCGCCAGCGGGAATCTTTTGGCCAATTCTTTGAGCGAAATGTACGTGGATGCCAATGCGGCGGACCTCGTAAACATGCGTTCCGGTACGGTGACCAACGTGGGTGGCGGCCAGGCGCACAACAATATGCAACCCTATTTGGCGCTGAATTATTGCATCGCCTTGCAGGGCCTGTTCCCGTCACGAAATTAATGAGGAGGAGATATGTCGGAACCATTTGTCGGTGAAATTCGCATGTTCGCCGGAAATTTTGCGCCGCGAGGTTGGGCTTTTTGCGATGGCCAACTCTTGGCCGTCTCTCAGAACGATGCGCTCTTCTCCTTATTGGGGACCATTTATGGCGGAGATGGACGCACGACCTTCGGGCTCCCGGACCTGCGGGGCCGGATCCCTATCCACGCGGGATCAGGACCGGGTCTGAGTCCCCGGAGGCTTGGGGCCAAGGCGGGGTCGGAGAATGAAACCCTCACCGTCAACCAATTGCCCTCCCATGGGCATCCCATGCGGGGCTCCAATCAAAACACCCTGTTCGCCCCGCCCCAGGGCAGGATCGTGGGCACCCAAACCCAGATTGATTTGTTTCGGACCCTCGACCAGGATGCCAATATGGCTACTTCTTCCATTACCAATATTGGTGGGAGCCGGAGTCACACCAACCTCATGCCGTTTCTCTGCATCCATTTCATCATCGCCTTGGTCGGTATTTACCCCTCGAGACACTAGGAGAGCATTATGTCAGAACCTTTTGTTGCGGAGATCCGCATTTTCGCTGGAAACTTTGCGCCGCGTGGGTGGGCTTTCTGCGACGGCCAGTTGCTGCCCATCTCCCAGAATACCGCTTTGTTTTCCTTAATTGGAACGACTTACGGCGGTGATGGGCGGACCACCACCGCTTTGCCGAACCTGCAGGGCCGGGCGCCCATGCACCCGGGCCGGGGACCGGGACTGACCGCTCGCCGTTTGGGTCAGAGGGGCGGGGTAGAGATGGTAACCCTGTCCGAGGCGCAAATGCCTTCGCATACCCACACCTTGCGCGCCAATACGGTTGGTCGCGGCGGCGGTAGCCGCAGTCCCTCCAACAACTCCTACGCCAACGTTCAGGGTGGTTTTGCCTATGTAACGGGAAGCGATACCAACCTGGTGGACTTGAGCAGTCTTACCTTGCCCAATGCGGGCGGCAGTCAGGCGCACAACAATATGCAACCCTTTATGGCCATCAACTACATTATCGCTCTGGTCGGCTTGTATCCATCCAGATCGTAAACAGGATCGCACGGGCTTCCTCCCCGGCCCGACATCCACGTTCCATCAACGCTTCAGTGGTGGGCGGGTCCTGATTCAGGGCCCCATACCACCATGGCGTTCGTAATGCGTCTAGCGGTAGTTTTCCTGATCAAGCCTCAATTTGAGCCACTGTCGGTCGTGCTGAAGGATGAGTGGGACCTTTTGCCCTCTTGTCACCTGTAGGGGCGGGTCCAATATTTGTGCGGCAATGCGCCAACAGCTTTCGTCCTCGATGTTGGTGTTGATCACCACCTCCTCATCCAGGTAGAGGCGGAACCAGTAAATCAACATATGGACGGCGCCCGCTTCTTGGACCTCGACCTCGATGGCTTTTCGCTCTGCTTGAATGGGATCCCCGCTAAATTCGAAATGGAAGATTTCAAAATCCTCGGACAGGCGACGGTGGGGAAAATTTTGCACGTACTTTCCAGAAATGTTTTCACGGAACCGGTTAAACGCGCGTAGGTCAAAGCCGGCGGCGGAATCCACCGCGCATTCTTCCCACAGTTTCCGGCTTTCCAAAAGGGCGCCGTACACCGTTCCCGCCCGAGGCAGGATCTTTCCTCCGGGTTTTAACAGGTGCTGGCGTGCGTGCTGGATGGAGGGAACCGCGTCTTCCCCTAGGAAACCAGCATCGAAGGTTTCGGTGATTAAGACATCCGCTTTTTCCGGTAGGTCTTCCCCCACCCGACAGTTCTGGGAGCTTTTGCAAAGCACGGTGATTTGTGAACCGAAACCGTTTTGAGCGACGATCTCCCTCGCGGTTTCCGCGATATGGGGCACCAACTCGGTGGTAATGACATGCTTGGCGCCGGCCCGCGCTGCCATCATCGCCAGCAGACCCGCGCCGGTTCCAATTTCAAAGACCAGGGATTGGGGCCCCACCGCCTTGCGGATTGCGCGGTTGTAGGCGTCGTTCCTCACCCGGTCGTTCATCATCGAGAAATGCCAACTGGCCACCACATCCTTGTAAAGGAAATCCAGGTTCTCTCTTGCATGCAGGAAGTCGGGGTCCACTGCCAATGCCTTTTCGAAGTATGCGCCGGCTTCCGCATACTTGCCCCGCGTTTTCTGGAGCAGGCCCATATTGCTCAAAAGCTCCTTGTGTTCGGGAGCGAGGGAAAGCCCCGCCTTGAGGTGTGTTTCAGCCTTACCCCATTGGCGCGTGTTGAGGTAAAGGTTGGCCAGGCTATTGCGATAGGCGGCATTGGCGGGGTCTTGCGAGCAAGCCTCTTCCAAATAAGGCGCCGCGTTTTCCGGTTGGTTCAGGGTTTGCGCGTACAAACCCAACTTGTAAAGGGTGTCCGTGTCACTGGGATTGAACTGAATCCCCAAATCGGGGAGGGGCGCTTTTTCCTGCCGGGTTTGTTTCGCAACCTGACGGTTACCGGACGCCGCCTTTCTATCCTCCAAAGCCATGAGATCAGACCTCCCGAAATGATGCTCATTGTAAAGGAGCCCCTGGCGCATTGGAATGGGATATTCATAGGAAGGCCTGAGCGGGTTGCGGGTGTGGTGAGACCGTATGTAACCATGGGCGAAGGATGGGTTACAATTTTGCCATTGGTGATCGATCCGGAAAGGGGGGCCATACCCTTCTTCCGATTCGAAACCAAGTCCGCCTAAAAGGATTTTTTTATGACCTCTCCGCAAATGACCTTCCGGCCAATTTCCGACAAAGATATTCCCTTCCTCAAGAAATTGTACGCCTCCACCCGTGAAGATGAAATGAAGCTATCGGGTTGGCCAAAGGAACAGATTGAGCGTTTTCTGGAGTCGCAGTTCCTGGCACAACACCAGTATTACCGTGAGATGTTTTCCAAGGCGGAGTTTCTGCTGATCCTCCTCGAGGGCAGGCCGGCGGGCAGGTTGTATTTGGACCGGCGTAAGGAGGAACATCGCATTGTCGATATTGCGCTTATGCCCGAATACCGCGGCAAGGGCTACGGCGGCAGCCTGCTTCGCGATCTATTGGCGGAAGCTTCGACCCGAAACAAAATGGTTCGCATCCATGTGGAACACAACAACCCCGCGCTCCGCCTGTATCAGCGCCTAGGATTCCGCCAAGTGGGCGATCAAGGCGTTTACCTTTTGATGGAGTGGAAACCCCCTGCCTAAACCCGATGCGAATTCTTGCTAGGCGTCCGTACTGGTAATCCTCCGGCGGTTATGTTCAGATTTTGATGGAATCGATTTCCAAGCGAACATCCGGCCACCCATTTGCGACAGTTGCGAGACATTCGGAATGCGCCTTGCCATGTCATTTTCCAGGAAAACTTTGGAAAGGGCGGGAACTTTTTCACTCAAACGAGCGTCTTGAACAGGGAAGAGAATTCCATGAGATTGACGCCGACTCGTTTCCGAATGGAAATAACCAGGGGCGCGGTGCGGCGGCGGCAATGTTATCAGAACCCACATAAGTCACCACAATGAGGAAGGTAAACATGAACTGTTTGGTAATTTCCCTTTTCGCCCTTGGTATTCCGATTCTGGCCGGATCGGTGAGTGAAGTGCATAACGGCCGCGTTCCTCAGGGGACCCCCATAACCCTTGAATTGGCAAAAGACCTGGTCATCACGCCCGAGGGTCGCGACGACCACTTTATTTGGGCTGGGAACAACATTGCCGTGGATGTGGACAGGCGTGGCCACATGTACGTGACCGACCCCGACGAGAACCGCATCGTGGTGTTGGACCCAGGGGGCAATTTCGTGCGCCAGATCGGCCGTGAGGGTCAGGGCCCGGGCGAGTTTCAGTCGCTGATCACTTTTCAGTTCCTGGCCGATGGGAGCGCCCTTGCGTTTGAGAACCTGGGCGCCCAAAGCTCGATTTCTCACTATGATCGCGATCTTGATTTCGTGGAGCGAAAAAAGATCACCGGGGTCGGGCGCTTCCTGCGCTCCGCGGTGTTTTCTCCCGATGGGCGTTGGCTCGCCACCACCGCGACCCAGATCGATGCAGAGCGGTCCGTGGAGATTACCGAGTTTTTAATCGTCGACCGCGAGTACCGGGTCAGGGAGAAGCTGCTCCACTGGGAAACCATGTCCTTCAATCCCGCCAAGGTTCAGGACAAGGAACACTGGGTCGAATTCCTCAGCCAGCGTTTCTGGGGGTTCACCAAGGGCAACAACGCCTACGCGGCATTCGACGCCAAGGGCAATGTTTACACGGCCAAGGCCACCGCCTACGAGGTTACCAAGTGGAGCGCGGGCATGGAAAAGCAAATGGTCATTACGCGCGAGTACAAGCCGATCCCCCAAACCGAGGATCAGATCGAAGCGGTAGTGGAGCCGGTTCGAGCCGCTCTACTGGCGCAATTGCCCACGCAATTGCAGACCATCATCACGCCCGTGCTGATCAAACGCGCCGTGGACCGCGCCGGCTTTCCTCCCGTTAAATTTCCGATCTCCGGGCTGAAAACCATGGAGGATGGCACACTCTTGGTGCTGCACGACTACAACAACGTCACGCGCGTGGGAGTGGCCGATCTTTTTGACGAGCAAGGCGCCTATCTGGGCTCCTACCGCCATCCGGACAATGGCTTGAACCGCATGGTCTTCAAAAACGGTTTCGCCTACACCATCGAGACTCGCGAGGACGAAGAGAACGTG
>JBGTRP010000198.1:0-10014 GCA_041940685.1 Acanthopleuribacteraceae bacterium | reverse complement strand
GCGCCCTACGAGGTTTTTGACCAGCAACGGGTGATTGCCCGCCTCCCGGGCCCACCGTTTATGTTCCTGGACCGCATCGTCGCCATTGACGCCAAGCCCTGGGAAATGAAAGCCGGAGGCGTTATCGAGGGTGAATACGATGTGCCCGCTGATGCCTGGTACTTCGCCGCCGACCGGCAGGAGGAGATGCCGTTTGCCGTGCTCTTGGAGATTGCGCTTCAGCCATGCGGATGGTTCGCGGGTTATATGGGCTCGGCGCTTACCAGCGAGGTAGACCTTTCCTTCCGCAACTTGGGTGGAAAAGCCATAAGGTTGCGAGAGGTGACACGCGCCAGCGGTACGCTGAGGATTGGGGTCAAGGCCACCGGGGTTTCCGCCTCCGGCGGCATGATCATCCAAAATTACGATTACGAAATAGGCGATGCGCTCGGTCCCTTATACCAGGGCGATACCTATTTCGGGTTTTTCTCCAAGCGGGCCTTGGCCAACCAGGTCGGAATTCGCGATGCCGAGCTCTTTCATCCGCCTCCGGCCGAGCTGGCGGCGGCGGAAACTTACGCCTTCCCGGATGTCCCGCCCTTTCCCGATGAGCGGCTGCGCATGATCGAGCAAATCGATGCCTGGCTGCCCGAGGGCGGCCCGCGCGGTTTGGGTTGGATTCAGGGATCCACCCTGGTCGATGCGGACGCCTGGTTCTTTAAGGCCCATTTTTACCAGGACCCGGTGGTGCCCGGCTCGCTCGGTTTGGAATCCATGTTGCAATTGATGAGATTCGTGGCCCGCGAGCGCTGGGGACTTGACGAGAAAGCGCGGTTTCAGACGATGACCGTGGGTCAGGCCCATGAATGGGTGTATCGCGGCCAGGTGATTCCCCGTGATCAAAAGGTAAGCGTTCAGGCAACGGTGACCGATGCGGATGATTCCGGGCGCGTGTTACACGCCGATGGATTTTTGAGCGTTGACGGCCGCCTCATTTACCAAATGAAGGGGTTTTCGCTACGGGTGGTATCCGTCTCATAGCGGGGTTGGGCCCTGGGGACGGTAGGGCGCGTGGCGCCCGTGGCACTTGAATTTTGGGCGCTTCCGTGGTAGACTGATGGAAATTTGTCGGTTGTCCAAACCACTTCTAAAGGAGCTGGCCATGGTTGCGAGCTATCAGGGAAAGTTGCATGAACAGGAGCGGGAACACTATCCCCATGTGGATGAATTTATGTCACGCTCCATGGTAAAGCTCTCCCCGGATACCGACATCTACGAGGCGATCGGCCTCCTTTTAAAATTCAATATTTCCGGGGCGCCGGTTGTCGATGACGAAAACAACCTGGTTGGTATTGTTTCCGAGAAGGACTGCCTCAAGCTGGTGGCGCAAGACACCTACCAAAGCACGCCTCAGGGCGGACCCGTCCGCAATTTCATGACGACCAAGGTTGTCACCGTTTCGCCCGGCAAAGGGCTGAGCGAAGTCGCTCAGATTTTTATGAAAACCCCCTTCAAGAAACTACCCGTCATTCGGCATGGCAAACTGTTGGGCATGATTCGACGGCGCGATGTTTTGGCGGTCATTCAGGACTTCCACCGCAAGCGCATGCTGTTTATGAAGGAACATTCCTAAAACCGCGGCCTCTCGCTTCTTTTCCCTTTCCGGTCGCTATTTTCAGGGGCCGCTTTCTATCAGGCTGGCGTGGCTGACCCCACGAGGCAGCGCTCGGCAAGGTCTTGGTAGATGCCGACCGCGGCTTCCAGGTCCGCGATCCTAATTTTTTCGCCAGCGGTGTGGGCGTCCAGGATAGAACCCGCTCCCCATAAAAGAGCTTTGCCACTAAATTGGAGGTAGGGAATGTCGGTGTTAAAAGCAACCACGGCGCTTTCATAACCCTGTAGGGTATGCAGCTCATGGGGATCGTTGCCCGCGATCACGCGGATGCTCGCTCGGCCAGCCGCGATTTCCTCTACCTTCGCGCGGATATCCTCCTGCTTGGTCACCACGCGGATCAGCGCCTCCGCCGAGGCGTGGTCCGCCAACACATTGGCCGCGCGCCCGCCCTTCAGAATGCCAATGTTAAGCGTGGTGGCGCCCAGCGTGGCGTCCTCGGGCCATTGCGCCCGGCGCAAATCCTGGAGCACATCCAATAGGGTCTCAATGGCGCTGTCGCCGGTGTGGGGGTAACCGGAGTGAGCCGCTTTACCCACGCATTCCAACTGAAATTTGAGGATGCCCTTTTGACGGCGGGCCAATTTGGATTCCGTGGGCTCGCCCACGATCAAGTATTCGGGATCAAGGCCGAGCGCATTGGCCTTGATCATGCCGCAATGGTCCACCTCTTCTCCCACCACATAGAGCAGGCCGATATCCTCATGGCCTTTCTCCACCAGAGCTTGGGCGGCAAGTAGCTGCGCCGCGATCAGGCTCTTGGTGTCGCAGGCGCCTCGGCCCCGAATCCAGGCGTCATCGATGGATGCGGGAAAAAAGGGCGGCACCGTGTCGATGTGACTGTTGAAGATCAGTCTGGGCTTGTTTCCGGGGCGAAAGGCGAAGATGTTGTCACGGTCCGGGGCAACCTCCTGAAGTTGGACCTGCCAACCCAAGGGTTCGAGATAGGCTTGCAGGAAGTCCGCCATGGGTTTTTCCCGACCCGATGTGGATTCTATATCAATGAGTTTCAGCGCGAGAGCAACGACGGGAGGATGCATGATGGTAGGCCTCTTTTCAAACCTCAAATCCTGAGGAGATGGTGGAAATAATTCGGTTCCCGCGGGTTTCGGACCCATTCACCACGGGTGAGCGGGTATGACGGCCCGCTTCACTGCCAAGGCAAACCAGCGTCAGAACCCACAAGATGGGGTGAACGATGGCTCTGATTATGGCATGGGGCGTGCGAAAACCCAAACCCCGGACGAGCCGGGGTTTGGGGGCCTTTCCGGAGCCGATGTTTAACGCAGTAACGGCAAAATCAGAGATGCGAGCTCTTGAGGCTCTTCCAGGCTGCCCTCCAGCAGGCTGGCCATATGGTAAAGCAGGTGAACCTGGTCGGAGAAGGACTCTGTCTCCAAACGTCCCGCCAGTGATTTGATGAACTGATGCTCCGGGTTCAGCTCCAGATCGCGCTTGAGCGGCATGCCGCCCATACCGCCCATTCCACCCATGTTGCCCAGGTCGCTCATCATCTTTTTCACGCTGTGGGACATGCCGCCCGAGGCATTGTAAAACTTGCAGGGTGAATCGGTAAGCGCCTTGCTGAAGCGAACCTCTTGGATTTTGTCCTTGAGCACATCCTTGACCTTGTCCTTCAGTTTGTTGAGGTCTTCGCCGACCTCCACGCTCTCGATGTCCTTTTTCAGCTTTTCGGGAAGTTGGAGGTCGCCGGACTCCACATTCACCAGTTTTTTGCCGTCGTACTCGCCAAGATGGTTGAAAACCATATCGTCCAGGGGCTCCACGACCAGCAGAACCTCGATGTCATTCTTGAGGAAAAGCTCTACATGCGGGCTGCGTCGCAGTTGGTCGAGGCTTTCGCCTACCGCGTAGTAGATGACCTTCTGGTCCTCGGCCATACCATCTGCGTAAGATTTCAAGGAGACCGTCTGTTTGTCCGAGTTTTTGGTGCTGTAGTAGCGCAACAGGGGCAAGAGCTTGTCCTTGTAGCTGGCCTCGGAATGAATGCCCTCCTTAATGAACTTGCCGAACTGGGTCCAGAACACCAGGTATTCGTCCTCTTTTTTCTTGGCCATCTTGTTCAGGGCGTCGAGAAACTTTTTGGTGAGGATTTTATTGATTTTGGTGATGTTGGCGTCGTTTTGAATGGTTTCGCGGCTGACGTTGAGCGGTAGGTCCTCCGACTCCACCACGCCCTTGAGGAAGCGCAGGAACGGCGGAATCAGGGGTTTGCAGTCATTTTGGATGAAGACCCGCTTGACATACAGCTTGAGTCCGTGAGGCCGGTCCGCCTGGCCGAAATACTCGACCGGCGGCGTTTTGGGGACGTAGAGAATCGAGGAAAACTGGACCGGCGCATCCGCGCGGAAATGTTCGGTCAGCAGCGGGTCTTGCCAGTCATTGGAAATCTCGCGATAGAACTTGTTGTAATCCTCGTCCTTTACCTGCTTTGCCGTTTTGCGCCAAATCGCCTCCGCCTCGTTGATGCGATCCTTGCCCAACAGGACGGGAAATGGCAGGTAGTTGGCGTACTGGTTCACCAGGTTCTTGATGCGGTCTTCTTCCAGGAACTCCTTTTCCTCTTTTTTCAGGTGGATGGTGATCGCGGTGCCGCGTTTGCGCCGTTCACTCTCGCCCATGGTGTAGCTGCCCGAGCCGTCGCTCTCCCAGTGGACCGCGGGCTCGTCTTTATCCAAGGATTTGGTGTCGATGGTAACCTTGTCGGCGACCATGAAAACCGAGTAAAAACCCACGCCGAATTGGCCTATCAGGTCCGGCAGGCTTTTCTTCTTCTTGCTTTTCTGCGCGTCCGCCAATTCCTTCATAAATCGCTTGGTGCCGGAATGAGCGATGGTGCCGATTTGCTCGATCAAGGCCTCTCGCGACATGCCCACCCCGGTATCCTCTACCAGGATGGTGCGTTTCTTCTTGTCGATGGCCAACTTGATTTCCAGGGCCTGGTCTTTATCGAAAATATCCGGGTTGGTCAGGGACTCAAACTGCACTTTGCTCAGCGCATCCGATGCGTTGGCCAGCAACTCCCTCAGGAAAATTTCCTTGTGCGTGTACAAGGTATGTACGATGAGATGGAGCAGTTCCTTGATTTCGGTTTTAAACTCAAAAGTATCCGCTGTTTTGGTTGCCATTTTGCCTCCCGTGTTTGCCGATGGATTCGTTCGCGAACGTCCCCTATCCGGCCGGTCAATATTGTCAATCGCGGCATTTTATCATGAGCTGTGAAAAAAATGAAGGCAATGTTGTCATAAAAGTTGTCATGAGCCCGCTCAAGTTTTATGAGCTTGGGTGTGGATTAGCTGTTGGCGAAGCAGAGAACAGGCCGCCCCGGCGGCTGGCACGCCTTTCGGGAAGCATAAAGCGTGACAAATGTCACAATTGTCTCGTTTTCATGGCGGGTAAAGGAAATCGGAAGCCTACAATCAAATTTTATTTTTATTCTAAATAATGATGAAATCCGTGCTGGCATCGAATCGCTGACCTCCCCGATCCGAAAATATGGTACCCCAAAATCTTAGGTTGAAAAGCTACGCCAATGGCCTCACCCCGCATCATTTCCCTTTTACCGAGCGCCACGGAAATTGTCTGTGCCCTGGGCCATGAAGATTCTCTTGTCGGGCGGTCGCATGAATGTGACTTTCCCAATGGCATTACGGAATTGCCCATTTGCTGTCAGCCCCTGATCGGAAGCGGGGAAACGAGCCTGGCGATTCATCGCGGGGTCGAGCATGCGGTTGAGAAGGCCGGAGCCCTTTACCGAGTTGACGCGGGAGCATTGCGGCGGTTAAAGCCAACCCATATCCTTACCCAGGACCAGTGCGGCGTTTGCGGGGTGGATTCGGCCGCCGTGGAAGCCGCTCTAGCCGCCGAAAGTGAGTGGAAACCGGAAATCTTGTCCCTTTCTCCCAAAAGGTTTGACGATGTGCTGGATAGTTTTTTTCGGGTGGCCGATGCGTTGGAGGTTCCGCTACGTGCGGAAAACCTGATGAACGCGCTATTGTTGCGCAAAAATTATGTGCTGGGGTTGGTCGGCGAATTGACGGAGCGTCCCGAGGTAGCCTGTATCGAGTGGATCGAGCCCCTGATGGTGGCGGGAAACTGGGTTCCCGAATTGGTGACCTACGCGGGTGGGAAAGACCTATTCGGCAATAGCGGTGCGGAATCCCATTGGCTGCGATGGGAGGATCTCCAGGAGAAAGACCCCGGTATTTTGGTAATTATGCCTTGTGGGTTTAGCCTGGAGCGAACCAAAACAGAGATGGCCGCCCTCGAGAATAAGAAGGCTTGGCGGGAATTAACCGCGGTTAGGCAGGGCCGGGTGTATTTGGTGGATGGCCACAATTATTTCAATAGGCCCGGCCCGAGGATCATCGACTCGTTGGAGATTTTGGCTGAGATCCTTCACCCTGACGCCTTCTCATTCGGCCATCGCGGGAGTGGATGGGATCATTACGAACATCCGTCATCCTAGCGGGACTCCGCCGCGCGGCCGGTGGACCGAACAAGAATATATATGACGTCCGTTACGGCTTTGACGTGGGCTCGAACTACGAACTCACAGGAGCTTTTTCTTTCCTGTCTTGGCATAATGATTTCGGTTGACCTTTCGTTTTCATTGGAGACCGAACATGCGTATTTCAAATGAATGGCGGAATCTTTGTGCCCTGGACCAAGCTTTGTCCTTTGGAAAGTATTCGGTCTCATGCCGATTAAAACAATGGAGTAAAATGGTAAAATGTGGTAAAAGAAAATTGTCAAAAGGGTAATTTTTAAAAAAAGCAGTCCCATCCTACTGACTCTCCATGAGGTTGCCGCCTAAAGGATGTCCGAGAAGGGATTTGAAAGGTTTGCCATGCTTCCCAGCCCGCCGATCGCCGGGGAAAGTTTTTATTTCCCTGGACCGCCGCTTTTCAAATTGACATACGGGATAAGGGCCAATCGCCGTTTGTCATTCCACGCCGGAAAGAAAATAAGCGATGGGCAACTTCCGGACATGTCGCATTTACCCGAGCTTGTCTCCACTTCTCGCGGCTGGTTCGCCCTCAAAAGCGGGCAAAGCCCCAAGCGGAAGTGAAAAAGAACATCGAAATTTATGATAAAAGTCAACAAACTAGCTTGAGCTAGGAAAAGAAATGCGGGTACAATAGTATTAATTATGACAAAAATTCTAATTGTTGAAGACGATGTGAAAACCCGGGTGATGATCCGCCGTCATTTGCAACGGGCGGGCTATGAGATTTTTGAAGCCTGTGGCGGCGAGGCCGGTTTGCGCATGGTGTCGCAACACCAACCCGACTTGGTGTTGCTGGATATCATGATGCCCGATTTGACGGGAATCCAGGTATGCAAGAAATTGCGGGCCGATCCCCGTTTTGATTCCGTGTACATCATCATGCTGACCGCCCTGGGCGGCGGCGAGAATAAAGCTGCGGCCTTCGACAGTGGCGCCGATGACTACCTTATGAAACCCTTTGAAACCCTGGAATTGCTGGCCCGCATCCGGGTAGGGCTAAAGGCCGCGCGGCAAAAGCGCGATGCCTCCGTCGATATGATTACCAATCTTTATAACCGCAATTTTTTTGACGCCTTTCTCGAGCAGGAGGTGGCTCGATCTCATCGCTATCGCGCCAGTTTTTCCATCATCATGGCCGATGTGGACAACTTCAAACAAGTCAATGATCGTCACGGTCACTTGGCCGGAGACATGGTCCTTACCCATTTGGGCAAGTTGTTCACGAAAAGCCTGAGAAGAAGCGACGTGGCCGCGCGCTGGGGAGGAGACGAATTCGTACTCTTGTTGCCGCAAACCAGCCTGGAGGACGCCGCGCGTTTGGCCCGCCAGCTAAATGTTGCCGTGGCCGGGCATTGCTTTGGGACGGTCGGCCAACTGACCATGAGCTTCGGGGTCGCCCAACTCGAGGAAAACCAATCATCCCAAGATCTCATCAAATCGGTGGATTCCGCGTTGCTGGAGAGTAAATCTTCGGGTAAGAACATGGTATGCGTCCGGGACCCCCACAAGGTACAACCACCCGAAAGTCTGGTAAGCGGGAACGACTGAATTTAATAACGTTCAAGAACGAAATTCTTGGGACATACAGGAAAGAGTCCGTCCGGTCTAGAACTTCAAGGCCATGTTGGACAAGCTGAAAACTCGCCCATTTCCGCCCACTCGTTTGGGGGACCCGGGAAGACTGTTTCCAGATAATGAGCCTGCACGAAACAGACATGGGAGGGCTTCCGGGCCGGCCTCCTTTTGAATCGGCTTCCCGTTTTCTTCACGATAATGGGAACCAGGATCGCGGCCAGCCGCGGGGCGCCGAATGGCCCTGTTGGCCCACGGTTTTCCACCTGCCGCCCTAAAATACCCGGTATTCAGAATGGTCCGAAGTGGAGCCGCTTCCCAAATCCAATAATGACGGGCCGAAGCACGAGGAAAGCCAGAAATTTATGGGGGGGCCCGCATTTCATTGAGGTAAGATACTGCTACCGAATGGTCTGATTAAAAAGCGGTTGCAACCGGGTCAGTTCTTCCTGGACTCCGGACTGGTTTCCGCCGGAGGAGTCGCATTTATGAAATTTCCGTTGTTATTGGTATCGGTTTCCGTGCTCATGGCCTTGCAAGGTTTCGCCTGGCAAGATCCGGCCCAAAGCCTGCGGCAAATTTTTGAGGATGACTGGGCCTTTCGCGTTCAAGAGAATCCCTTGTTGGCAACATCGATCGGCAATCACGAGGCCAACGACCGGCTGCCATCGGTGACCGCGGAGGATGGAGCCCGCCGCAACGCCTTTAACCGCGAATTGATGGGACGCCTACAGGCGGTAGACCTCAGCAAGCTAAACCAACAGGACCGTATCAACCACGAACTTTTCAAGGTCGAGCTTCAGGATCGGTTGGCGGGTTTTGAATTCAAGTCCTATTTGATTCCTCTCAATGCGGATAGCGGCTTTCACTCGCAATTTGCATCCCTACCCGTGCGCATGCCCTTTCGCGATGTCGGTGATTACGAAAATTACATCAAACGGCTGCGCGCTTTTCCCGCGTACGTGAACCAGCATATCGAGCTGATGCGCGAGGGGCTGCGCATCGGCATGACCCTGCCCAGGGTGGTGTTGGATGGGATTGAGGTCACCATGGAGACCCATATTGTCGAAAACGTGAAGGACAGCGTGTTTTACCCACCCTTCTCGCGCTTTCCCGCCGCTGTGGAGGAGAGCGACAGATCCCGGTTGGCGCGAGAGGGAGGGGCGGCGATTCTAGAGGGCGCGGTCGCCGGTTATCGCGCATTGCTGGATTTCATGACCAAGGAGTACATTCCCGGTTCTCGCGAAACGATCGGCGCATCGGCGCTCCCCAACGGCGAGGCTTACTACCGGCAGAGAGTTCATTATTTCACCACGCTCGATATCAGCGTGGAAGAAGTTCATGGAATCGGGCTTCAAGAGGTAAAACGCATCCGAGAGGAAATGGAAGCCATCATCAAGGAGGTCGGATTCGAGGGCGACTTCAAGGCCTTCCTGGAATTCCTGCGCACCGACCCCAGGTTCTACGCCAAGACCGCGGAAGAGCTGCTCAAGGAGGCCAGCTATATCGCCAAACGAATGGATGGCAAGCTGCCTCTTCTGTTTACCAAATTCCCCCGGCTCCCCTACACCGTGGCGCCCGTACCCGATCATCTGGCTCCCAAATACACCGGCGGTCGCTACGTGGGCCCCGCCATCGGCGGCACCGAACCCGGATATTATTGGGTGAATACCTACGCGCTGAATACCCGACCCCTCTATGTGCTCGAAGCCCTATCCTTGCATGAGGCCGTTCCGGGCCATCATTTTCAAATTTCCCTCGCGAAAGAGTTGGAGGAGGTGCCCAACTTCAGGCGTTTCTCCTACATTTCGGCATTCGGAGAGGGTTGGGGTCTGTATTCGGAGCGATTGGGTCTGGAGGTCGGTTTTTATTCCGATCCCTACAGCAACTTTGGCCGTCTGACCTACGAAATGTGGCGCGCCTGCCGATTGGTTGTGGATACGGGCATGCACGCCATGGGTTGGAGTCGCCAAAAAGCCATGGATTATCTGGCAGGCAACACGGCGCTTTCCCTCCACGAATGCCGCACCGAAACGGATCGCTATATTTCCTGGCCGGGCCAGGCGCTTTCCTACAAGATGGGCGAGCTCAAAATCCGGGAACTGAGGGCCAAGGCGGAAAAAGCTCTGGGCGCCTCCTTTGATTTGCGCGAATTTCACGACAAAATTCTGGAGAACGGGTCGGTGACCCTGGCGCTGCTTGAACGTCTGATTGACGACTACATCGCCGCAAAAAAGGCCAACTGAGACGCGTGAGGTCC
>JBGTRP010000197.1:0-10050 GCA_041940685.1 Acanthopleuribacteraceae bacterium | reverse complement strand
GGTATATATGTTTGGTCACAAATGGTATAACGCAGCGATTTAACTCAAAGAATTTCAGTGAATTTTCATGCGTGACCAAGGGCGCAACAACGTTCAAAAAGTTGGGGGGTCGGAGCCCCCCTATGAGGTTTTGCACCAAATTGCACGAAATACATCTATAACTCGTTGGCTTCCAGGGTCCCCTGTAGCGGCGCCCTCTGGATGCGCACCCGTTGCGGCTGCTTTTTCATGGCCTGGAGGTTGGTGATCTTGGAAAAATCGCCCAGGATATCGTCGAAGCTTTTCTGCATGGAAGCGAAGCGGTTCTCGTTGGTGAACCCGTGACCCACGTACAAATCCTTGCCATTGCTGATGAAGTAGGAAACCACGCCCAGCCGCTTGTCGGGCTCGCCCAGTTCGCTTTGCAGCCGCAAGCCGCGGAAACCCGTCATGCGCACATTTTTGCGGTTGCCCTCGCTGGCCTGAGTGGCCGCGACAAAGTCGTTGGCGGCCTTGTTCAGATCCTCATGCTCATCCAGCTTCATGAACACCACCGCGCCCGATTCGTTGGGGGCCACCATCTGAAAGACCGTACGGTTGCGCTGAAATTTCCAACCCTTGGGCACCGCAAATTGGATGTTCCAATTCGGATGGTAGAAGGTGTGGTCGCTCTCTTCCAGGTAACCGTCGCGCGGGTCCTCGCCGTAGACCAGGCCCTCCAACTTGCGTAGGTAGGCCTCGCGATTGCCGCCGCGCGGCTTGTAGCCGTTCTCCGCGCGGTACTGGTCGGTCAACTCATGAACCCGTTGCTCGCGGTTGAGTGGATTGGGATGGGTCGAGAGGAAGTTGGGAATGCTTTGCCCGGAACCCGCGCTGAGGCGATGGATGGTGCGGAAGAAATCCGCCATTTTGTGGGAGTCATACCCCAATTGGGTGGTGTACTGGACGCCCAGCATATCCGACTCCGATTCCTGGGAACGGCTGAACTTGAGGAACAGCAGGCTGGTGCCGATTTCGGCGAACATGCGGTACTTGCGGAAGTTCTTGGAAAGCGCGCTGCCCAACTCCAAACCGATGCCCGCGAGTTGCGCCTTGCTGTACTGCTCGGCGCCGTGGCGCGCAACCACATGGCCGATCTCATGGCCCATCACGCCGGCGAGTTCGTCCTCGGAGTTAAAATGAGCCAAAATGCCACGCGTGAAATAAATCCAGCCGCCGGGTAGCGCGAAGGCGTTGACCACCGGGCTGTCCACCACGTGAAAATGATATTCCAAATGGGAACGGTGGGACACGGTCGCAATCTCCTGACCGATTTCGTTGATGTAACGCTGCCACTTGTCGTCATTGTAGAGCCCGTATTCCTGAATCACCGAGTCGTGGGAGGCCCGGCCCAACTCTACCTCCTGGTTTTCGCTCATCATGTTGAACGAGGTCCGGCCCGTGACCGGGTCCTTCATCAGGCAGGCGGAAAGAACGATCAGCAACAAACAGGGAAGCAATAAGCGTAGCCGCGGGGTCTTTTTCTTCATGGCGCACCCTCAACTTGAAATGGATATGCTTTCGTCAATTTTCAAGGATAACACAATTCGCCGGGGCTCCGAAAAAGGCGCTCATGCGGCAACGCCTCTCCGTCGATAGGCCGATGAATGGGCCGGGACGGGATTGGGCGACCCGCGAGGCATTCAATCGCCGCTGTCCGTTACAAAAAATCCTTTTTGCGGGCTTGGAAATAGAAGGTCAGGCCGAAAAGCAGGATCACGAGCATGAATTGTCCCACGAGGATTCCGATCATTTCCCGACTCCAGACCACATCGGGACCCGCGAGGTGCTCTTTCACGGACGGAATATGGGAAACGTAATACAAGAAGAAATGGAAGAATAGATTGGTCACAACGACGGCGACGATGGTCCACCCCTCGGATTCCAAAACCAGGGCAATGCAAAGCACAAAGCAATAACCCACGAGAATTTGGGTGAGCATGAGCGTGGCAAAGGGAAGCATGCCGCTGGGAAGAGATTCCAAACCGAACAAGATCATGTCCGTACTGAAAACCAAGACGATCCAGGGAATCAGAAAAATCAACAAATTGGCCAGTATTTTGGCAACCGTATATTCCCTGATGGAAATGGGCAGACTCATCACGAAAACCAAGTTCTTTTTCTTGCGTTCATTCACCACGGTTTCCATGGCCAGATGAATGCCCAAGCCGATGAGCACGGAAATCAATAAGATGCTTCCCGCGTAAAAGCTGCCCTTTCCCCCGAGGCCTACCAGGATGAGCGAGATCATTCCCACGAAAATGTAGCCGGCGATGGCCCAGCGAAAAAAATACCAATCCTTTAAAACCAAGCGTTTCACCAGTTGGGTATTCATGCTACCGCCTCCTGTCGACTCCTCTGAACATTGGCCACAAATATTTCTTCAAGGGTCAGTGGCTCGATTTTCTTCACAATGGCCCCGGCGCGACCATACGCCTCCGCCATTCCCAAATGGAAACCCTTGGTCGTCAGCACGATGGATTTCCCGCTTTTTTTCACGGACACCACATCCGGCAGATCCGGCAAAACCAGGTTCTCGGGAGCCTCCAACCGAATCCTACGCCAGCTCTCCAGAAAACGCTCCTTATCCTTGGAGTCGATGATTCGGCCTCGATCCATAAAAGTAATCTGATCCGAGAGATTCTCTACATCCCGAGTGTCGTGAGAAGAGAAGAGAACCGTGCGCTCCTCATCAATCAGCACCTCGATCAATTCTCCCAATACCTCGTGCCTGGCGACGGGGTCCAGCCCGGTGGTGGGTTCGTCCAGCACCAGCAGCCTCGGGCGCCGGGCAAGCGCCAGCAGCAATGCCGCTTTCACCCGCTGGCCGTGGGAGAGCTCTTTCATCTTTTGCTGAGGTTTTAAATCGAAGCGAGTCACCAATTTGTCGGCGTAGGAAGCGTCCCAGCCGGGGTAAATGGAACGGATAAAACCTATATGCCAAGCCAGGGTGGCTCGTTCATACAAACGCAAATCCTCGGAAACGAAACCGATTTCTTTTTTGGCCGAAACCTGTTGCGCGGGCATGGGCAGGTTCAACACGAGGACCTCACCCTTATCCTGATGGGTCAAACCCATCAAGATGCGAAGGGTTGTGGACTTGCCCGCCCCATTGGGGCCGATCAGGCCCATGATTTGGCCTTTTGGGAGGCCGAGCGTAATGCCGTCGAGATTGAAATGGGGATACCTCTTGGACACGTTTTGAAATGTCACGACCATATTCATTGCGCCTTCTCCTTGCTTTGCCGGTCATGAACCGCGCGCAGTCGTTGCTGGAGTTCTTCGCCGCTGAGACCGAGCAGGATTGCCAACTCGGCCGCCCGCTCCAAAGACTTCTCAAGCTCTTCCCGATGGAGCCGCGGTCCCAATTCCGATCCCACGGCCACATATGAACCCTTGCCGTGGCGCGTGAGGATCACGCCTTCCCGTTCCAATTCCAGGTAAGCCCGCTTGACGGTAATCACGCTGATGCGCAAACTGACGGCGAGTTGGCGAATGGAAGGAAGTTGCACGCCCTTTTGCCAATCGCCGACAGCGATTCGCTCCTTGACCTTCTCGATGATCTGGAGATACATGGGGCGGCCATCGGTTTGGGAAAGAACAATGTCCTGGCTCATGCTCCCTCACAGTGCATCAATATATACTGAGTATACACACTAATGAACCCGTTGTCAAGCTCGATTTTTTTGAACCGCCCAAGGCGTTGAAGACATGGGACTCCAGGCAATGGCCTCAAAACCGATTTCGGAATATCTCCCACGGTTGCACGCGGGCGTCCGCTCCTACCCGGCCCTGGCGAACACGGCTTCCTCCGCGGAGACGGCATCCCGAGTATCCGGGCAGAGCTCTTCCCTGCCGGTTTGGTTAGGCCCGGGGTTGGAAACCATTTGGCCCTGGTATTTGGCAATCATCGTCGCGGCCAGGACACAGAGGGTCCCGCTACAGGTTATTGCCAAACCGAGTGGAAGCGCATGGCGGGTGGTGAAGTGGCTCAATACCCAGCCGATCAAGGCCCCGGCTGAAAAACGCAATGCTCCCTGCAACGCCGATGCGCGGCCGGCCTCCTCGGGGAAGGGTTCCAGGGCCCCGCCCGAACCCGTGGGTAGTCCCCAAGCCACGCCAAAGGTGACGACATACATGGGAAGCAGCAACGAAGCGGGGCTTTGCCATCCCGCGAGCATTGCCATCAGCAGGCCGCCCAAGAGCATGGCAGCCCCGCCAACCAACGCCATAATGGGCAGGCTCAGGCGGCTTGCCGCTCTGGATGCGAGCCAGCTCGCGCCCATGTACGCCAAGGCGTTGGAAGCAAATAGAAGGCCGAACGCGCGCGGAGATACGCCCATGGTTTGAATCAGCAGCGGTGAGGCATTGGCGATGAAGGCGAACAAGCCGGCAAAGGCGCCCGCGTAAACGATGGTATACAAAACGAAGCTGGGGTTTTTCAGGATACCCGCGTATTTCAGCAAGAAGCCGGCGCTCAGCCGCTCGGACATGGGCGGCCGCGTTTCGGGTAGGGCCTTCCAGACGCCCGCCAGCAGGAGCAGACTCCACCCGGCCAGGAAAAAAAATGAGGCGCGCCAGCTCCATTGGGCCTCTAAAAACGCGCCCAGGTTGGGCGCCAGGATCGGGGCAATGCCCACGATCGTGGCAATCTTGGCCAAAACCCGCGTCATGGCCGGCCCGCGTAGCTGATCGCGCACGATGGCCATGGCGCTCACCGCGCCGCAACTGGCACCCAGTCCCTGCAGCAAACGCGCGGCCAGGAACACCTCCATCCGCGTGGTGAACCCGCAAACGAGGTTGCCGGCGAGGTAGAGCGCCAATGCCGCGAGAAGGGGTCTACGCCTGCCGTACAAGTCGGAAAAAGGCCCCAGGATCAGTTGCCCCAGCGCGAACCCCAGTACGAAAAGGCTCAATCCGATTTGCACTTCGCCGATCGAGCCCCGCAGATCCGCGGCAATGGCGGCCATGGAAGGAAGGTAGATATCAATGGAGAGCGAGGTCATGGCGGCCAGCATGATCAGTATGGTGAGGGTCGTCTTCTTCATGGCCATCTCCTGGTGCAAGCGGGAATATCCGTTCGGAATTTGACGGGCCCGTTGCGGGACCGGTAATTCAAGCTGATTCCCAATATAGGCTTTGCGCTTTCAAAAAAATAATGGATAATATCAATAGTTATCATCAATAAATTTTATAAAAAGGAACGGGAATGGATTTTTCCCTCCATCAACTGCGCGCCTTCGAGGAGGTAGCCAAGAACCGCAATATTTCGAAGGCTGCCGTCAGCTTGGGTTTGAGCCAGCCGGCGCTGAGTTGGCTGATCCGAAAAATGGAAGACCAATTGGGCGTGCAACTGTTTGTTCGAACCAAAAAAGGCGTATCGCTCACCAAGGCTGGAGATACTTTTCTGTCCCGCAGCCGGGAGCTCTCGATTTGCTGGGAACGCCTCAACCTGGCGATCCAGAAGGATGAGCGGGATGCGAGCGGTCTCTATACTCTTGGCGCCTATCACACGGTCGCCATGTACGCGTTGCCGCAATTCTTTCCCCAACTGTCGAGACGCTATCCCAAGATCGAACTCCGCCTGGTGGATGGACTTTCGCGCGAGATCACCGAGGGCGTGATCAATCTCCAGATCGATTTCGGCCTGGTGGTGAACCCGGTGCGACATCCCGATCTCACCATCGTGGAGCTGTACAAGGACGAGTTGTTGTTTTGGGTGCGTAAGGAACCCTCTCCCCTACAGGATTTCCGCAATTCCGAGGCGGTCTTTTGCTGCAATCCGGAAATGCTCCAATGGGACTCCATGCTCAAGGAGGCCTCTTCCATGGGTTGGCTGCGGGGGCATCGCGTGCTCTACGCCACGGATCTCATGGTCATCGCCGCCCTGGTCCGTGAGGGCGGCGCCATCGGCCTGTTGCCCCGGACGATTGCCGAGTCCTTCGCGGGCGAACAAATCCAGCCGCTGCCCCGCTCCCCGCGCTACGGAGACATTATTTGCCTGGTTTGGCGCGGTGACGCCCAAAAAACCCATGCGGCCCAGCTCATCCGGCAATCGATCGTGGCGGGCTTGCGGACGGATGAGGAGGGGTCAAGTTAGTGTGAGGCCAGTACAGGATTCTGCCCGATAGATTGGAACGGCGGCCCGCGACAAGTTTGGATCCGCGCTCATGCGTCGGCGCCGTTCCACAATTCGAGGTGATCGAGGCTCTCCACGGAGACAATCCCCTATTGGCAACGCCCGGCGCGCATGCCTTTCATGGTCTGCCAGAGCTCCGCGGCGTTTGGGTTGGGAGATACCGCAAAGTAGACCGCGGTATGGTCCGAGTCCTCGCAATACCACTCAGCCACCATCATGTGTAGGGTCTGCGGTTTTTTGGTAACGAAGGCTTCCACCCAATCCACCTTGGCGCGAAAATTCTGCTGGGCGCCTGGCATCCAGGCCGGCTCCCGCGTGGCGTTTACCTCTACCCCGATGGGAGGGAGACTCTCTTCATCCGATTCCGTCAGGGATTGATAAAGGCCGCGGTAATACAGCAACAAATTGTCCCGCAACATATTTTGGTTTACCGCGACCTTGCCCTCCAGCCACCAAACAAAGGTGTAGGAAAAAAAATCTTCTTTTTGGGGGTCGAACATTCCGGGCGCAAATCGCAGTTCCTCCCTGCCGCTGAATTGGATATCGGGGGCGAACTTCAAGGGGAAGGGCAGAATTTCCGAACGCCAGTCGGCGGGCGCGGAACTGTAAAGCGTTTCAAAGGCGGGTTCGGGATCCTGGGCCCAGAGTCGCGGACCGGCAAGAACCATAATGGGAAGCGCCCAAACAAATATGAGGAGGGGGAGACGCTCCCTCCGGTTGGCAATGGAACTCCTCGAGCATACGAGCCGCATGGCTTACCCCTTTTTAGAAAAGAAATCCCCAGCGGCGCTTGGCTTCTGGGCGGGTTGGATACAGTTTCCCAAGAGAATGATACTCCAAATTGGCGCCTGCTGGAAATTGGCCTCTCAGACCTCGATCCCGAGGGGATGGCGCACTCAAGTTTTGTACCGTCCAAACATGGGACCCGGGTCAAATCTGGCGTGCGTACCGGCGGATCGTTTTGCTACAACTTAAACCGTTTTTATGCTTAAATCAAAAGTCACCTCGATTGCCATTCTTTAGCGGGAGCCTCTTTTGCAATGACTTCCCCAATGGATATATTCAAGCAATACCGCGAAATGTGCCATAAAAACATCATCCTGTCTTTCAAAGGCGCCATCACCCAGGAGGTCTTGGTGGATCTGGGCGAGATCATCAAGAACAACGTGGGCGATCTGAAACACCAGCCCAAGGTGGTGAAACGCGTATTCTCCATCTTCATCGAGGTCGCCCAAAACATTCTCCATCACTCGGCCGAGAAGGTGGCGGTCGACGGCAAGGAGGAACGGGGTTCCGGCATTCTCATTGTCAGTGAAACCCCCTCGGCGTTCGAGATCGTTTCCGGGAACCTGATCTCCAATTCCAACTCGAAAAGCATCGAGGAATCGTGTAAATTGATCAACTCTCTCGATCGGGAGGGTTTGAAAAAAGCCTTTATGCAGAAGATCAAGGAACCCTTCGAGGAAGGAAGCAAGGGCGCGGGTTTGGGGTTGCTGGATATCGCGCGCAAGTCCGAGAACAAGATCGGCTTCCAAACCGAACGGGTCGATGATACCCATTCCTTTTTCATATTGTCGGTGAAGATTCAAAAGTAAGGGAGAAACTACCGTGAAAGCACTTGAAATTCCCAAAACCAAGTTCACCCTGGCCGTAGATTTTGATCCAGCAGAAGGGAATTTCGCCATGAAGGGCTCGTCCTATCCAGAAAATGCGCTGGAGTTTTTTCAGCCCATTTTCGCCTGGCTGGAGCGTTATATTGCCGAGATTGACCGGCCGATTACCCTCCGTCTTGAGCTGGAATACCTCAACACCAGCTCTTCCAAATGTATTTTGGACTTCTTCAAGATTCTGGAAGCCTACCACCAGGAGGGTGGTAAGGTTCGGGTGCTTTGGTTTTACGAGGCCAATGACGAAGACATGTTGGAGACCGGCGAGGAGTTTTTGGAAGATCTGGACTTCCCCTTCGAATTGAAGCCGTATTCCACCGAGGAAACCTGAACCGTTGACTCAGGCCGGCTGGAGGGAGCCCATCCATGAACAGCACAAATAAAGAGCGTTCGGAGCTTTTCGCCAAGGAAAGCCAGGTACTGCAAAGAATCGAGGAGGTGCTTACCAGGGGTCAGGGCGCCGGTGACCTCAGCCTACTCGAGGAGTACCGTTTCCTCAGCCGCCAGTATCAGTCACTGTTGAAGGACAGCGTGAAGCTGACCCGAGTCGGCGATTCCAATCAACGGAAGCTGATGAACGCCAAGGAGGTCATCGCCAAAAAAACCGAGGAGCTCAGCCAGAAAAACGAGGCGCTCTACATCATTTCGGTAACCGATTACCTCACGGGCGTCTACAACCGAACCTATCTCATGGAGACTCTTGCCCGCGAGCTTTCCGGCAGCCGCCGCCACGGCTTTCCCCTGGCTTGCATCCTCATGGACCTCGATAAGTTCAAGGCTGTCAACGACACCTATGGCCACCTGGCCGGCGACTCGGTGCTGGTGGAGTTTGCCGAACGGGTGCGTCAGATTGTTCGCAAACAAGATGTGTTCGGCCGTTATGGCGGCGAAGAATTCCTTCTGGTGCTGCCGAACACACCGCTGAAAAACGCGGGAACTTTAGCAGAAAAGATACGCGCCCGCCTTGCCGACGAACCCATCGTTTGTGGCGAGCATCAATTGAGTGTCACCCTGAGTTGTGGAGTGACCGAGTTGGGCGCACATGGGGCCGAGGATGTGGATGGCTTGATTCGCTACGCGGACCTGGCCCTTTACCTCGCCAAGGATAAGGGCCGCAACCGTGTGGAGTTCTTTTCGCGGGGCCTGTTATAAGACGGGTTCCCTCTGAACGAAGCCCTGGACCTGTGCATGGCGCGCAAGCGCGAGAAAAGCGGACCTCGCCGCGCGGGCCTCTGCTACAATGGCGCATTCCGTGAGCCGACACGCGCCTTGAAGGCGGAGCCCTCGTGTCCCGTTCCCATTACTCCCCGGGTTGGATAGGTTGGAGATTCGGGGTAGTTCGCGGGAGTTTTGTACGCGAGGGGCTCTTGAAATGGGAAAAGCAGGTGATGGTTTAAAGCGGGGGATGCAAAATTGACGAGTGGGGCAACGGGCAAAAAACCGCAAAAAATTGCCATCCTGGGCGGCGGCATGGCCGCGCTGACCACCGCCTTCGAGCTGACCTCGGAGCCCGATTGGCGCCAGCGCTACCAGGTCACGGTGTACCAAATCGGTTGGCGGCTGGGCGGCAAGGGCGCCAGCGGCCGCAACCCTGAACGCAATGACCGCATCGAGGAACACGGCCTGCATGTGTGGCTTGGGTTCTACCAAAACGCGTTTGAATTGATTCGGAAGTGTTACCGGGAGCTCGACCGGCCCGTCGGGCATCCCTTGGCGACCTGGGAGCAGGCTTTCCAGGCCTGCCATCGCATCGCGGGGGTGGAACATTTCGGCGGTTCTTGGCTACCCTGGGAAGTGGAGTTCCCGCCCGCGCCCGGAGCGCCCGGCGACGCGGACGCCCCGGATTTTCCCGGCCCTTGGCGTTTGTTGCGCAGGGTATTCCGCTTCCTGACGGATTTCGAGAAGGCCAATGGCGGCATGCTCTTTCGGCCGGGGAAAGCTTCGAAAAAATCGAAGCTGCCGGGCTGGGTGCGACGGGCGCTCGGCGGCTCGCTGTCGGCGCTGAAACTCAAGGCCGGGCTGGGCGGCGTGGCCCTGCTCGAAGCGCTTCCTCTCATCCTGGGATTGCTGGGGCAGAAGAAACGCCCGGAGGGAGGTCTCCATCACAGGGCGGTCACCTGGCTCCTTGACCGCGGCCTCGCCGAGGCCCGCTCGTGGGTCGACCAGCTCGTGGCGGACGGGGGCACCAACATCGGCGCGGCGCTCGACGAGGCATTCCGAATCGAG
>JBGTRP010000196.1:0-10128 GCA_041940685.1 Acanthopleuribacteraceae bacterium | reverse complement strand
CGGCACGTCGATTCCGGATCGCCTTCAGACTCGTTTCGCCCATCCTAAACGGAAACCCACCCCAATCGGTTCAAAAAACTTTCTCATTGGGGCCAGGCCATCTTGATCCTTGGCCTCCTTAAACCCAAAAGGGTTGGCCCACAAGGGTTTTATTGGGGCCAGGCCATCAAATGGTGCTTTTCATGGTTCTGCCATTCTGATTTGGTTGGGTAGGAGATTTGTGAATTACTTGATTTCTGCCGGCGCATTTTCGCGCTATAAATATTCTGTCTTTAGTTTGAACAAAAAGGTGGGAGTGCTTTGATGTCTACCGCAAAGATAGGGAAGTTTAGCGATCTGATCCAAATTACCGAAAAACCACTGCAATCCATCCTCAACCGCCTACGCGAGATCATTTTGGAAATTCATCCCGATGCTTGTGAGGTGGTTCGGCTTGGGGAGCGCGCCGCAACCTATGGCCTCGGACCAAAAAAAATGAGCGAGGGCTATGCCTATCTTCTGCCTCACAAGGCTTGGATCAATCTCGGCTTTTTCAGGGGCACGGATCTGGATGATCCCGATAAGATGCTGGAAGGGACGGGCGCCAAGATGCGGCATGTGAAAATTCGATCGATCGGCGAAGCGGATCAGCCGAGCATTCGCTCCCTTATCAAAAGCGCTCTTGAGGAACGAACCCGCGCGCTTCGGACCTGATTGGGGCCAGGCCATCTTGCACCGAAAACACACTACCTTTTAACGCAATCTCCCCAACGGTTTTAATGGGGCAAGGCCATCATGGGAGGGCGCGGAGGTAGGCTTTGGCGCCGGAGCTTACACGGGAGGCGGGGTTCACCATCCAGGGACCGGGTGGGCCGGCATGGGTGACTTTTTGGCCACCGGCCCCGCGAATCCAGTGGATTTGGTGATCCATCCGCAAGCCCTCGGGAGTTTGAAAGAATATATGGGTTCCCACGGCCATGGGGCGCTCCGTTGCCAGGGCGAGATAGAGGCCTTTTTGGGTTTCCAAAACCGTGCCCAGGAAAGCCTCGCCTTCCTGATACTCGAGATGTGGGTTGGTGAGTCTCGAAAACTGCTTGTCGGTGCGGTTGGACTTGAAGAAGCCGCGCGTCAGCTTGGGGCCGATGGAGGTTTTCAGCGCGGCCAGATGGTTCGCCGTAGGCGCGCTGAGCCAGGCATGTAGGGCGGGCGAGGTTTTTCCCCCGTCGTAAAATCGTAAATCGAGGCGGGCCACATCCACTCCGGCCCGCTGGATGGCCGCGAGCTCCGGCAGCAGAAACAGATCCTTTTCGTAATACATGAAGGTGCCATGCCGGTTTTCCACTACCGGGAAATGTTTGCGTTCTTGAACGGATGTGAGGAAACGTTCCATCATCTCCTCGGCATCCTCATTCTCTCCGAGGGTTGAGAGCAGGCGGCGAGGACTGAAAAATAACAACAAGCGGCCCAGCGCAAGGATTTCGATTTCCACCTTCAGATGTCCGCGCATGGCCCGCACGATGTCCAGCGGCAGCTCATTGGAGAGCACCACCCGGCTGGGTTCGATTTCCTGGATCCAAGCCTGAATCCCGGCAAGGTTGTGGTTACCGGTTTCCAGCACCAGGTGGCGGGGACAAAGGGGAAGTCGCTCCATCAAATATCGGGCGATACCAGGATCTTGAATTCGAATCGCGTCATAAGAGCTCTTGTCGATGGTATCGATCAGATGGGCGCCCTGGGAAAGGGCCTCATCGGTGGCGGGCAGATCCCAAACCAAAACGGTCTTCAAACCCCGGGCGCGAGCCACCGCGGCTACCCGCTGTAGCGATTCGCGGTCCAGCTTACCGGTTCGGGCCAGGCCGCGATGTTCCAGCAAAACCTCCTGAACCCCTGGCAGCCTGCTCCAGGAATCGTCCTCAGACCGCGAGAAAAGCGAGGTGATCAGCGGCAACATGAGGCGCCTTTCGCAGGATGAGATGAGGACGGGCGGCCGGGTGATCTTCGAGCAATACGACCCAATTGGGATGGGCCGCGTGGATCGCTCTGCCGTCCAGGCGCCGCATGCGGGAGGTATCCACGGAATAAACGCCGCCGTTCGTGGTCAGAAGCTCCACCCGTTCACCCTGCTTCAAGCCGCGTTTCAACAGCACGGCGAGGTGTTGGCCCTGGTTTCGAGAAAGGATGTGGCCCAGCATTTCATGATCCTGTCGCTGCTCGATATTTTCCTCCAATTCCACCGAATCAGGACCCGCGGGGGCCAAGAGATTGCCCGAGGTGTAGGCGCGGTGGCTTAGGCGATCCAATTCGGCCAACAAGGAATGCCGCTCTGTGTCCCCTTCGCCGGCCAAAACCAAATCCCGCGCCCGGGCGTAGGCGCGCACGGTGGTGGCCACATAGAGCGGGCTTTTCATCCGACCCTCAATTTTGAGGCTGTCGATCTCGTAATCGGAAAAGCGTTGTAGCTGCTCAAGGCCCCGCAAATCTTTGGAGCTCAGAAAAAAATCTTCCGGACCGCTTCCGCCCCGCTCTCGACCCATGCGGTAGGTGAAACGACAAGATTGAATGCAGCCGCCTCGATTGCTGTCGCGGCCCGCGGTGTAGTTGGAAATGGTGCAATGGCCGGAATAGGCCATGCACATGGCGCCATGCACGAAGAGCTCCACCTCGACGCCCGCGTTGTTTTTAATGGTCGCGGCTTGTTCGATTCCCACTTCCCGGCCCAGCACGATGCGGCGCACGCCCTGGTCGCGCCAGAATTTTGCGGCCCTGCTGTTGAGCGTGGACGCCTGGGTAGAAAGGTGGATGGCCAGGGATGAGTGTTGCTGGACGGTTCGCAACACCCCCAAATCGGAGACGATAACCGCATCGACGCCGGCGGCGCTGATGCGCTCCAGGAAGGGCGGCAAACGCCTCAACTCCTCGTCGAAAAGAAAGCCATTGAGCACCAGATAGATTTTGGCGCCATGAGCGTGGGCGAAACGGCAGCCGCGTTCGATCTCCGTGGGCGAGAAGTTGCGGGTCCCGGAACGCAATCCGAACTCACGACCGGCGATATAGACGGCATCGGCGCCGTAACGAACGGCGGTTTCCAGTTTGAAAAGATCTCCCGCGGGCGCGAGAATCTCGGGTCGAAATGGGGGCATTTTTTGGATCTCAGATCGCTTATGGTTGGACTTGCCAGGTGGTGCCGGTTGGCGAGTCCATCACCGAAATACCTTGGTCGTTGAGGACCTCGCGGATCTCATCGGCCCGTTGCCAGTTCTTGGCGGTACGAGCTTCCTCGCGCTCCCGCACCAATGCCTCGACCTGGTCTACATCGATTTTTTTGTCGCGAATGAGGAATTGTTGAATTTCGGCCAAAGCCTTGCCCGGCTCCCTCTGCAGCAAGCCCAGAACGGAAAGACAAGGCTTCAGCGCCTCGGTTACTTGAACCACCAGATGCATTTTTTGCTTGAGCTTGGGTTTTTTTGCGGCAAGAAAATCGTTGAGGAACTTGAAGACCAGGCCGATTTCCCGAATGGCGGCCGAGGTGTTGAAATCGTCGTTCATGGCCTTGATAAAAGCGTTTCTTATCTCGGGCGCCTCCACTCCCTCGGGAAGGGTTTCCGGGTAGTCCGGCATGGAGGCGCGCAACTCCTCGATGCGTTTCAGGGTGCTGTAAAAATAGGTCAAACGGTGGTAGGCATCGTAAAAACTCTTTTCGCAAAAGTCGATATTGGAAGAGTAGTGATGGCTGAGAATGGTATAGCGAACGGTCTCGGGATAATAGGAGGCGAGCGCGTCCTTGATGGAAATAAAATTGTTGAAGGACTTCGACATCTTGCGGCCTTCCACGGTCACCAAGCCATTGTGTACCCAGTACTTTGCGAAGCAGCATCCGACCGCCTTTTCGGATTGGGCGATTTCGTTCTCGTGATGGGGAAAGATCAGGTCCTTGCCGCCACCGTGGATATCGAACCCGCGGCCGAGGTACTTCATGGCCAGCGCGGAACACTCGATATGCCAACCGGGACGGCCCTCGCTCCAGGGTGAAGGCCAAGAGACCTCGCCCTGCTTGGCCTTTTTCCAAAGCGCAAAATCGATGGGGTCCCGTTTTTTGGGGTTTACTTCCACCCGCGCTCCGGAACGCAGTTCGTCGGTGGACCGGTTGGATAGCTTGCCGTATTCGGGGAAGGCCGAGACCTTGAAATAGACATCGCCCTGGGATTCATAGGCCCCGTCCTGCTCGATCAATTGTTGAATGAGCTCGATAATTTCGGGAATATGCTCGCTGACCTTGGGTTCTACATCCGCGGGTTTGACGCCCAGCGCGGCCAGATCCTGTTGGCTGCATTCAATCATGGCTTGAGAGTGCTGCAGGGCGGGGATGCCGAGCTGTTGGGCTTTATCTATGATTTTGTCATCCACATCCGTGTAATTGCGGACATAGGTGACCTCCATTCCGAGAAACTCGAAATAATTGCGCATGACATCGTAAATGATGGCCTGCATGGCGTGGCCGATATGGCACACATCGTACACGGTCACCCCGCAGGCATAGATGGAAACCTTGCCTTGTTCGCGGGGCGCGAAAGACTCGCGTTGATTGGTGAGGGTATTGTAGACGGATAATTCCATGTGGGCCGCTCCCGAATAGTTTCACTTTTTGGTCCGCCGGAACACAAGGGTCCGGACAAGCATCATGAATGAAAAAGAACCGCAATATTTGGCTTCAACCAGCAGCCTTACCTGGTTTGTAGCTATAGCCATAACCGTAACCATAGCCATATCCATAGCCGTATTTGCTGTAGCCGATCTTGCCGCTGTGATCCAGGTCGTTGAACAGATTGCCGATGGGCCGAATATTGCTGGCGGTAAGAATTTGCAGCGCCCGCGCCGCCTCGTCGCGGTGGGTCACCCCGGCCTTGCTGACGAATAGGGTGGCGTCGGCAAGATTTCCCAGGATGCATGCATCGGTAACCGCGAGGATCGGTGAAGAATCCACCACGATATAGTCATAAGATTTGCGCAGCTCCTGGATCACGTTCGCCATCTTTCCCGAGGCCAGTAACTCGGATGGGTTGGGGGGAGTGGGTCCGGAGCATAGCAGGTCCAAATTGGGCACGAAGCTGCTCTGAATGTAGTCCGAAATCCCGCCTTGCCCAACCAGGTAATTCACCATACCCGCATTCTTGTTGAGCTTGAAGATTTTGTGCAGCTTGGAACGGCGTAGGTCTCCATCCACCAACAACACGCGTTTATTGAGCTGGGCGAAGGTGATCGCCAGGTTGATACTGGAAATGGTCTTCCCCTCGCCAGGAATCGAGCTGGTCAGGAGAAACACTTTTTTCTGTCGCGTATCGGAAAGCTGGATGTTGGTGCGCAGGTGGCGATAGGCTTCCGAGAAGGGCGCGGTAGGCTTGAGAAAGGTGAAGCAGCCCACGATATCGCGAATTCCGAAACCGTAATCGGGTTCCGTGTCGCCATAGGCGATTTCTTCATCCGGCGTTTTACCGGAGAAATGCGACCAAAAAGCCAATCCTCGACCGGAAAATCGCGATTGACCGCCCTTCTTTTCAATCTCGGCGAGCATCTGGTCGCCACCCAACGCCTTGGCAAAATTGGCCAGGTGGGCAATGTAGACCAGAACCGGCGAGTGGGCGCCCGTCTTTAAGAGGCGCAACGAGAGCGCGGAGATTTGGCCAAAAGCCTTGTTGCGTTGGGCGGTGGCCTTGGCGGAGTCCTCGGAGCCCTCTCCCCGCGACCGCCGTGCGATCTGGTTGATTTGACCCAATTCTAACTGATTGGAAGGATTGGCGCTGACCGCCTGGACCCGATCCAAAATGGTGGCGAAGGCCTCGTCTCGAAAGTCCTCGGCAGCCTTGACCAAAAGCCGGCGTTTGACGCGAGGAATGATGGCGAGCGTGGGCAGATTGGTGACCTTCTGAAGAATTTCAACGGTATGAATTTTTCGGTCGGTGAGCTCCAACAGGATCACGATGGCTACCGAAAGCAACACGCCCAGGAACAAACCCGCCGCGGTGTATTTCTTGATGGATGGCGCGAATGGCGACCCGGGCCGAACCGCTTCCTCGATAATGACTTTGTCCGTGCGGCCAATTTCCCGGAGTTGGATGGCCAGATCGAAATTCTCCCGCTGCATATTCAGACGCGCGATGGTGCGTTGTGTGATGTCAATTTCCGAATCGATCTCCTGAATCTGGCTCTCCAGCTCTTTTTTGGTTTCAGCGGTTGTTTTTTTGGCTGCGCTCAAGTTGGTTTCCAGTTCTGAAATGGCGTTTTGGCGCACCTGAACCTCGGCCCTCAAATCCTCCACCAATTCGTTGTAGACCCGCTGTTGAACCGTCGAAAGCTCCCGCTCAATGGAATCGATCTCATTCTTTAGGGTTTCCATTTTTGGTAGTTGCGGTTTGTAGATCTTTAGGTTTCTCTGGTATTCGCTCTTGCGATCGGAAAGCTTTTGGGCCAGCGTTCGCACCAACTCCGATTGGTTGACGTCGACCGAGTTAGAGGGTTTGCTGGCGCGAAGTTTTTCCAATCGTGAGCGGGTGTTCAACAGCTCCGCCTCGGCTCGTAACAAACTCTGGCTCAGGCTTGAGACCGCCTCGTCCTGGACGCTGGAATCCGTGCCTACCTTCACAAATTGATATTTCTGCTCCAAGTCTGTCCGGCGCGCCATCAAATCCTCAAGCGCTTTTTGGCGGCTGTCGGATTGCGTTTGGATGAAATCGAAGGCCTGGCTGTCGCGCTGAAAGCTCTTGTCCAATCCGTATTTGATATAGGCATCCACCCAGGCGTTGGCCACATCCTTGGCGATAACCGGCGATTCCGAGACAAAGGCCACCCGCACCAAATTGGTCTGCCGGATTTCATTGATGCGGATGCCCCCGCGCAATTGCCATCGAATGCGCCTGCGCCGGTCTTCTGTATTGCTTTCGACCAGAGGGGTTTCCCCCGCGGCGGAAGCCTCGGTTTTGCGCAATTTAGAGGAAAGCAGAGAGAAGAGGTTTTTGGGAGCCGAGCCACTCCTGAGTCGCGATTCGAAATATTCCAAACCCAGGTCATCTATGATCCGGTCGATCACGGGCGGGCTTTTCATGATCTGGAATTCCGTATTCAGGGATTCCGTGCGAAAGTAATAGGCGCTGATCGGCATCTGACCGGACTCGCCGAATGACAAGGCATCGGTGCTCACCGGATCCAGTTTCAGCTTTGCCGCGGCCATGTAGAGCGGTGGCTTTACCGCGTAGGCGGCCAGACCAAGCAATGCGCCCGCGATACCGGCCAAAACCACCAGTTTGAAGTGTTTGAGAACCAATTCCAGGTACTCGAACAAATTGAAATCCGAATACTCCGGCTCGGTTTCGTGGTTTCGTTCCATTTCCAAAATTTGGTTCCAATGATCGGATCAGCCCAAAATCAGGCCACAAACGCTAACCATTATAATTCACAACGGGCGAGGTGTCGATCATGGGACGCCTTCATGGGTAGGGGGGCTTTGGCCTCTCCTGGCGCCTTGTCGGGATTCATAGCCCGCATGTTGGATTCCAGGGCGGGGTCGCTTTCGAGGGGTGCGACCGGGCAGTTTAAAAAAGGTAGGCCACGAACCCCGAGGGGTCCGTGGCCCGGCGTAGGAGTTTACGCACTACCCGCGATACAATCGTTGTAATTTTGGCTGTCCGTTTGCTCGATAACTAACCAATCTTCCAGGCGCCCAATCGCCTCTTGAGCCCGTTCACCGAAGATTGGAAAAAACCTTTGTCCCCTGGGCTGACCTTAATCTTAAACGCTCAGCCCCTGGGAAGTCCTCAGGAAGAACTTAAAAAAATCTCATTATTGCATCATATTTTCGTGACCTCTCAGGGGTCGAAAGACAGCCAAAATGGTTTTTTAAGGCGCCCTGCTAGGATTTGAAGGTTTTCGGAATTATATACGCAATGATTTATTCTTATTAATCAAGAATCCTGGGATTTTTCGGCGAGTAAAACCACAAATCTGTAATAAATTGGAAATGCATTATTAAAAAAGATTAAAAATAAATTACGTTTCATGGCTGTTGTATGCGCTTGAAGGATGATAAGATAGACGCACATGCCGCTATGTTTGTTTTCATGCACGTCGTCTTTCGTGCCGATTCTGGCTAGCTAACTCTGCCAGGAGCGCATTTATGCCTACCTATTCCTTTGGTACTTTCCAATTCGAAAGTGAAACCTACCAGCTCATAAAGCCGGAAGCCGTTGAAACGCTCCAGCCGAGGCCCGGGTTGCTACTGGCTTATTTGCTGGAAAATCGGGATCGTCTGGTGCCCAAGGAAGAGTTGATGGATCATATCTGGCAGGGCACGGTGGTCCAAGACCAGTCCATTTTTCAGTGCGTCAACCAGTTGCGAAGGGCCCTGGGCGACCTTCCAAGAAATCCAATGTACATCCGCACCGTTTCCAAAAGAGGATATCAGTGGATACATCCGCAAACCTTTGTCACCTATCCTGGCGAAGTGGAAGCGGCGCCCGAACCGGCTCCAGATACCGATGAGGACCCCCAAACCACCCTTGATGTCCAACCGGACAAGGAGCGGAAGGCCTCGCCAACCGGCGGGTTCCAGAAAAAAGGGTGGTGGGTGATCGCGGCGTCGTTGGTTTTGGTCTCGTTTTTGATGCTGAAACTCTTCTCACCCCGGGAGGAACCGGTAGCCCAGAGACCCTCTCGACTCGCGCTCCTGCCCTTTATCAATGAAACCGGGGACCCCAACCTGGACTGGACCGAGTTGGGGTTACTGGATATGGCGTTCAACCATTTAAAAGAAGAGCTCGGTCCCGAATTGGTAAGCCTTGCCCGCGTATTGGAGGCTCGCGAGGCATTGGCGTTTCAGCCGGGTCACTTTTTGGATGCCGCGCAACTCAAGGAGTTGCGCCAGGATTTGGGCGCGGAGGTTTTGGTGCATACCACGCTCCAGCCAAGCCGGGGCGGATACATGCTTTCCTGCATGCTTTATGGGCGGGAGGAGGTGATCGGGAATTTTACCCTTCACGGAGAAAACCCACAGTTGTTACCCAAGGAAATGGCGCATTTGCTGCTCGCTAAGTTAAACGGATCGTCAAACCTGGGCGACCGTGGGGAGAAGTCCTCGTTTACGCCTCCCGAATAACATTTTATTGGCGCCTAATGTTACAGAATAGGTCCGGGCGCATGTGCATTCCGGCAATTGATTCCACGGCCGAGAAATGTCAGAATGGGTTGCTCGCAAAAGGCCTTGTGAAACCCAGTTTATCCACTCGGGTCCTGTTCCGTTTGGAAGAAGAGAAGCGCATATGTTTAAGAAAGTACTGATCGCCAATCGCGGCGAAATCGCCATCCGCATCATTCGCTGTTTGCGCGAGTGGGGGATAGCATCGGTGGTGGTCTATTCCGATCCGGACCGGGAGAGCTTGGCTGTCCGCTGGGCCCAGCAGGCGGTTCGCTTGCCCGGCGTCAGCGGTCAAGAGACTTATATGAACATGGACCGCGTTCTGGAGGCCGCCAAGGCCACCGCCTGCGATGCCATTCATCCCGGTTATGGATTCCTCAGCGAAAACGCCGAATTTGCCCGGAGATGCGCGGAGGAGGGTTTGGCGTTTATCGGACCCAATCCGGCCAGCATCGCCAGCATGGGCGATAAGACCGAAGCGCGCCGCCTGATGATGGAGGCGGGCGTCCCGGTTACGCCCGGCTTTCAGAAGCTGGACGCGGGGACCGCGGAGGTGCTTGCGGCCGCGGAGTCGATCGGGTTCCCCATCATGATCAAGGCTTCGGCCGGCGGAGGCGGCAAGGGCATGCGGCTGGTAAAATCCGCCGGCCAGTTTCGTTCAGCCTATGAAATGGCGAGATCCGAGGCCCTAAACGCTTTTGGCGACGGCCGGGTTTACATTGAGAAATTTGTACAGAATCCGCGCCATATTGAGGTTCAAGTGGTCTGCGACAAGCATGGCCACGCCATTCACCTGGGCGAGCGCGAGTGCTCCATTCAACGAAGGCACCAAAAAGTAATCGAGGAAGCGCCCTCTCCCGCGGTCGACGAGGAGGCTCGGGCCAAGGTGGGAGAAATTGCCTTGCGGGCGGCGCGCGCGGTGGATTACGACTCCGTGGGGACCGTTGAATTTCTTATGGATGGCGACA
>JBGTRP010000195.1:0-10140 GCA_041940685.1 Acanthopleuribacteraceae bacterium | reverse complement strand
CGCCCACCTCCTCCAGGCGCAGCGCTTCCCGTCAAATGCGCGCGACGCCCCGTTCGATGTCGTTGCGGGGAGCAATCAGCTCATGTTCCAGGCGCGCGCCGCCCTGGGTGAGGGGCCGGTCCGCCAGGCGCGAGCGGTCGACCTTGCCACTGGTGCTGATGGGCAGTTTTTCCAGAATCTCAAATACGGAGGGGACCATGTAAGCGGGCAGTTTTTTCTTGAGGGAGGTTTTCCATTGATCCCGCAACTCGGCATGAGGTCCCGCGTCGGAGCGCGGTTGCACGAACGCGGCCAGAAAGCGGTTGCCATGGCCCTCGTCCCGCAAGAGTACGGCCGCCGCCTCGATGGAGGGAAGGGCATTGAGGCAATGCTCGATTTCACCAGGCTCGATCCGAAACCCGCGCAATTGGACCTGATGGTCGATGCGCCCAAAGAAATCGAGCCGGCCGTTGGGCAAATGGCGCGCGAGATCCCCCGTGCGGTAAAGCCGATCGCCGGGCTTTACGCAAAAGGCGTCCGGCACAAAGGCCTTGGCGGTCAAACGCGGCCGATTGAGGTAGCCGCGGCCCAGGCCCTCTCCGGCCAGTTGCAGCTCGCCACGGACCCCGGGCGGGCAGAGGCGGCCGTAAGGGTCGAGCGCATGCACGCGCGTGTTGGAAATGGGCCGGCCGATATCGGGCGGAGCATCGCGCGGCTCGGTTTGGACCGCTCCCGCGGTGACCAGCACCGTGCATTCCGTGGGTCCGTATAAATTGAAAAGGGAGGGGGTAAAGTCGGGCCTGGGCCTCAAGTGTAGACGATCGCCCCCGGTCAGGAGTTTGAGGCGAATCAATCCGGGATCGCGGGCCGCGCCTTCCTGGAGCATGGCCTCGGCCATGGGTGTGGGCACGAAGCTCAGGCTGATGTGCTCGTCGATCAACCAATCGAGTAAGCTGCTCGGTGAAAGCGTGCAATCGCGTTGTGGAATATGCAGAGAACACCCGGTGATCAACGCGGGCCATAGTTCCAGTACCGAGGCGTCGAAGGCGGGGCCGGCGAGCATGGAGGCGCGGGTAGCCCGTGAAACGCGGTTGGCCAAATGGTGCCAGTGGACGGTGTTGAGTAGGTTGGCGTGGGAGATTGCCACGCCCTTGGGCCGGCCCGTGGAACCCGATGTAAAGATGATGTAGGCCAGGTTTTGAAAATCCGCGCCGTTTGCCCGATCCGCGCCTATGTTCTCGGATTGGCGGAAAGGTCTTGGCTCCAACTGGAGGATGGGAGCGGGGAAGTCGGAAAGTCCGCGGGCCAGGTCGCGATGGCTTATCAGGACCCGGCAATCTGAATCCTCTAGCGTGTAGGCCGCCCGTTCTCTCGGGTAGGCCGGGTCCAGGGGAACATAGGCGCCGCCAGCCCGAAACACGCCGAGAGCGGCGCGCACCAAGTCAATGGAGCGTTCGAACCAGACGCCCACTCTCGTTTCCGGCGCCACGCCCAGCCCGCGAAGATGAGCGGCGAGATGACGCGCCTCCTCATCCAATGCCGAATAACTGATGTATTGGCGAAAGCCCGCCTCGCCGGTCTCCGAGACAGCGACCGCATCCGGCGCTTTCGCCGCTGCTTCCACGACCAAATCCTGCGCCAAGCTCTTGAAGGAGACGTGGCTTTGGGTCTGGTTCCAGTCCTGGAGCAGCAACCGTCTGTCCGTTTCGTCAAGGATGTCCAGTTCCCACGGATTGGCCCGCGGATGGCGCAGCACCGCCCGCGCCACCGCCACGAAATGGCGAGCCATGCGTTGCGCGGTCTCCCGGTTGAACAGGTCCGAATCGTATTCCAGAACGCCCTCGTAGCTTTCTTCATCGGCGCCGTTTGCCGTTGCTTCCAGGCTGAGTGTCAAATCGAAGTGGGCGATGCCCAGGTCCAGGGTTTTGGTTTGCGCGGCCAGGTTGCCGAAACGCCGGGTGAAGCCGCCGGCGTTCTGCAGGACGAAAACCACTTGAAACAAGGGGTTGCGGCTCAAATCCCGCTCGGGTTGGAGCGCCTCCACCAATTTCTCGAAAGGCAGATCCTGATGTGCGTGGGCTTCCAGGGTCAAGGCGCGCACTCGCTTCAACAAGTCCGGGAAGTCCGGCCGGGAGGGCAGGTCAAGGCGCAGCACGAGGGTGTTGACGAAGAAACCGATGAGATTCTCGACCTCCACCCTGTTGCGGTTGGCGATGGGAGAGCCGAGCGTAATCGTGCTCTGGCCCGAATAGCGGTAAAGCAAGACCTGGAAACAGGCAAGCAAGGCCATAAACGGGGTGATGTTCTCACGGCCGCACAACGCCTTCAATTGAGCTGTCAGACCAGCATCCAGTTGGACGGGAACCAGCCCGCCCCGGAATCGTTGCCGCTTGGGACGGGGGCGGTCCGTGGGCAACTCCAGCAAGGGCGGCTTGCCGCCCAGGCGCTCTTTCCAAAAGGCCAATTGCCTTTTCAGAAAGACACCCTTGAATCGCCTGTGCTGCCATTGTGAAAAATCGGTGTATTGGATCGGGAGCGGTTCGAGCCGCGGTTGCCCGCCATGGATGAGCGCATCGTAAAATTGATGCAACTCCCGTTGCAAAACCCCATTGGACCAGCCATCCGAAATAATATGGTGCATCACGATGATCAGGAAATGTTCCCGACCCGAAATGCGGACCAGGCTCCAGCGGGAAAGGGGGAAGTCTTCCAATGAAAATGGCTGCTTGGCTTCCGCGTGGAGCAGCCGCGCCCGTTCGGCTTCGTTTTTGGGAGCCGGCAGACGGGAAAGGTCCATGAGCTTGAGGGTTGCCTTGGCCGGCGGGTGGACACTTTGCATGGGCTCGCCATCGATTACGGGAAAAGTGGTGCGCAGGGATTCGTGGCGTTGGGCGATTCTTGCCAAGGCCGATTCAAGGGCGGCGACGTCGGGCGGTCCCGAGAGTCGATAGACCGTGGGGATGTTGTAATGGGGCAGGTTGCCCTCCAGCCGGTCGATCAGCCACAGGCGGCGCTGAGCAAAAGAGAGCGCGGCCGTTTTCTCCCTGTCCGCTGCCGAGGATTTCTTGCCCGAGCCTGTCTTGGTTTTCAATCCCGGGGTGTTGAGGATACGCGTCTTGTACTGCTTGAGCCGTTCCCGCAGCTCCGGGGTCAAGGCGCCCTTGGGCGCGCTGAACCGCAAGCGCTTATCTTCCACCCAGAGCCGGACCTTGCGGCGCTTCAGTTCCTTCAGCAACTCCGGAAGCCTCATATCTCGCCTTCCTCCTGGTCCTCGTCTTCCTCGAATACCTGCTCGGGCATGTGTCTGCTCACACCGCGCACCAACTCCACGGTTTCGGCCAAGGCCTCGATACTCGGATTTTCGAAGAACACGTGCAAGGGAAGATCCACGTCCAACTGGTCTCGAATTCTGGAGACGGCTCGCGTGGCCAACAGGGAATGCCCGCCCAAACGGAAAAAGTTGTCACGCACGCCGACCTCATCGACGGGCAACAACCCCCGCCAAATCGCGGCCAGGGCTTCCTCGATAGGCGTGCGCGGCGCGATGAGCTCGCCTTCCAGGTCCTCGCGATTCCATTCCGGCGCGGGTAATTTTGCGCGGTTGATCTTTCCGCTGGAAGAGAGGGGCAGGGCGTCCATACGGATGAACCGCGTCGGGATCATGTGGCCGGGGAGGCGGCGGGCGAGCCTCGCGCTCAGTTCCTTTCGTCCGAAACAGGGGTCGTCGGTTGCCGCGCCAACTTCCAGGTAGGCCACCAACCGAGTATCTCCCCCTTCATCGCGGTGTGGGATCACCACCGCCGCGCCGATCCCCTCAATCGCTGTTAACGCCGATTCGATCTCACCCAGCTCGATGCGGAACCCGCGCAGCTTGACTTGAAAATCAAGCCTGCCCAGGTATTCGATGCTGCCGTCCTCCTGAAACCGAGCGCGGTCGCCGCTCTTGTACAAGCGCGCGCCCTCGGGCTCGCCGGGGATCAAACCCGCGAAGGGAGAGGGCACAAACTTCTCCGCGGTCAGATCCAACCGGTTGCCATAGCCGCGCGCCAGACCCGTGCCGCCGATATGCAACTCGCCTGGGATGCCGGCGGGCAGGGGGTGGCCGCGTCGATCGAGCACAAATACATGCAGGTTGGAGATGGGTTTGCCGATGGGAACCACGGCCGATGAGGCCCGGGGATCGCATTCCCAATGGGTAACCTCCACGGCTGCTTCCGTGGGACCATAGAGATTGTGAAGCGCCAACTTGGGGAAGCGCTGGCCAAAACGTTGCAGCAATCCCGGCGTCAGCTCTTCGCCGCTGCAAAGGATCCGTTTTAGGGAGTCCAAGCTGTCCAAATCCTCTGATTCCAGGAATGCCCGCAACATGGAGGGCACGAAATGCATGACCGTGATTCCGGCCTCGCGGATGAGGCGCGCCAGGTATCGGCTGTCTTGATGGCCGTTGGGACGCGCCATCACCAGGCGCGCGCCGCTGATGAGCGGCCAGAAAAACTCCCAAACCGAGACGTCGAAGCTGAAGGGCGTCTTTTGCATGACCCGGTCCGATCCGTCGATTGGGAACAGGCTTTGAATCCAATGGAGGCGGTTACAAATGGCGCCATGGACGTTGACTACGCCCTTGGGCTTGCCCGTGGACCCGGATGTGTAGATCATATATGCGGCCATCGCGTCCGCGTGGGGCAAGTCAGGATTCGCGCTTGGGAATTCCAGGACGGAGGGCCAATCGGAATTGGGATCAGGCGCTCGGCAGCCATCCGACCCCGGCGCTCCGAGACTCAGGTTCAAAACGGACAACGCGCGGTCGGGGAGGCGCTCGCGCAAGTGAGTCTGGGTCAATAGAACGGAAATCCCCGCGTCCTCCAACATGAAACCCAACCGCTCAGCGGGATAGGAGGGATCGAGCGGCACGTAGGCGCCGCCCGCCTTGAGAATTCCCAGCAAGGCCACAACCATTTCCAGAGAGCGCTCCATGCAAACGCCCACCAGGTGATCCGGGCCCACTCCGGAGGCGCGCAGACAATGGGCCAGCCGGTTGGCGAGGGCGTTCAATTCCCCGTAGCGGGCCGCGTAGAGTGCGGCTCCGTCGCCTTGGGCCGCCTCGGGAAGTCCCGCCATCATCGCTATGGCCTCAGGATCGCGCTGAGCGCAAGCCTCTACCAGGTGATGCAGACCCTGGCCCTTCATGAACTCCGTTTGCGTGGCGTTCCATTTGCGCAGGAGCCGGGTTCGTTCTTCCTCCGACGCCAGAACATAGTCGTCCAACCGCTTATCCGGATTCTCCGTGACCGCCCGCAACAGCCTTTCCAGATGGAGCGTCATCCTTTGAATGGTTTCCCGCTTGAAAAGGTCCGTGTTGTATTCGAAATGGCCCTCGATTTCGGGCATTCCATCGTCAGTTTTTCCGGGCTGGCGTTCCTCCAGGTAGAGGGTCAAATCGAAGTGGGACTTGCCCTGGTCGATCTCCATTGGCTCAATACAGAGTTCGCCGGCCGTAAGGCTCGTGAGCGGTGCGTTCTGATAGGAGAACATGACCTGAAATAGGGGGTTGCGGCTTGGGTCCCTGTCCGGCTGCAAAGCCTCCACCAGCCTTTCAAAGGGGAATTCCTGATGGACGTAAGCCGCGAGGGTGGTTTTCTGCACCTGGCGCAAGAGTTGGAGGAAACTCCGTTCCTCCTCAAGCCGGGCGCGGAGCACCAGAGTATTGAGGAAAAATCCGAAAACAGACTCGGTCTCGACTCGGTCGCGGTTGGCAATGGGCACGCCGATCAGCAAATCCCTTTGCCCCGAGTAACGGTTGAGCAGCAGATAAAAACCAGCCAGCAATACCATGAACGGGGTCAGACCCTCATTCCGACACAGGTTGCTCAAATCCCGGCATAGGGCCTCGTCGAATTTGATGGGTTCGTTCGCGCCCTCGAAGGTTTGTAACTTGGGCCGCGGCCGGTCAATCGGCAACTCGGAAACCGGCAAAGTTCCGGAAAGTTGGTCGCGCCAATAGGCCAACTCGCCCTCGAAATCCTTTCCTTCCAAGCGCCGTAGTTGGTAGTACGCGAAATCCGCGAATTGAATGGGAATTTCTGGCAGGGAGGTCGCGGTGCCCCGGCAATGACCCTCGTAGAGCGTTGCCAACTCGCGCATGAAAATATTCAGGGACCAGCCGTCGGCGATGATGTGGTGAACGGTGAGCAGGAACAGATGAAGATTTTCGGACTCGCGGAACAGCTTGCAGCGGATGAGAGGCCCGGTGGCGAGGTCGAAGGGCGCGCGCGCTTCCGCAGTTGTCGCCGCGAGAATTTCCCCACCGCGTTGTTGCTTCGGTAGGGAAGAAAAATCCTCGTAGTCCGCGGGAAGCTCCATGGCATCCGAGATGCGGGGTACGGGCCGGCCCCGAAGGTTATGGAAGCTGGTGCGGGCTGCCTCATGGCGGGCGATCAGGATATTCAGGCTTTTTTGCAGGGCTTTGCGGTCGAGCGGTCCGGCCAATCGGAAGGCGAGAGGGATGGAATAGGCCGGATTTCCTGGGTCCAATTGGTCGATGAACCACAAGCGTTGTTGCGAGGGGGAAATCGGCAGCTCCCCCGGGTGATCGATGGGCTGAATAGGGTACGGCTCAGATTCCAAACCCTGGGATTCAGGCGCGGCAATGGCCTGGGCCAGGTCGGCGAGGATAGGGGTGTCAAAGAGTTGGCGAATCGAAAGCCGCGGTCCGGGGCCTTGGTTCCAGCGGGCGGCCACCCGTGTGGCCAGCAACGAGTGTCCTCCCAAGTGAAAAAAATGATCCGCGCTGCCCACTCTATCCAGGCCGAGGACCTCACTCCAGATGGCGGCCAGCCGGATTTCGGGTGCGGTTCTCGGCGCCTGATAGGCTCTGGATTCGGCCTGGGATGAACGGGTGGGCGCCGGAAGGGCGCGCCGGTTGAGTTTGCCGCTGGGCGTCAGTGGCAGCGCATCCATGAATACATAGGCCGTGGGAATCATGTAATCGGGAAGGCCTCGGGCCAGGGCCGCGCGGATACGATCGCGAGAGGTTTGGTCGTTCGCCATGGAATCGGATGGTAAGGCCTCATCCGCTCCGGTCGAAAGCCACGCGACCAACAGGGCGCCGCTGACCGGGTCCTCGTGGATTCCGGCCGCCGCTTGGCGAACGCCTGGCAGCTTGGAAAGCGCGGCCTCGATTTCTCCCAGCTCGATACGAAAGCCGCGTAACTTGACCTGGTGATCTAAGCGTCCGAGGTATTCGATGCTGCCGTCTTGGAGAAAGCGCGCCTTGTCCCCGGTTTGGTAGAGGCGAGCGCCGGGCGGCTCGCCGGGAATCAGGCCCGCGAACGGTGAAGGCGCGAATTTCTCCGCGGTTAGAGCCAGCCTGTCGTGGTAGCCGCGCGCCAGTCCCGCGCCGCCGATGCACAACTGGGCGGGTACGCCGGCGGGAACCGGGTTGCCGCGTTTGTCCAGCATGAAGATGTGCAGGTTGGCGATAGGTTTGCCGATGGGAACCAGGTGGCGGGCGAATTCGGGGGGGCATTGCCAGTGGGTTACCTCGACCGCGGCCTCGGTAGGGCCGTAGAGATTGTGCAGGTCCACGGCCGGGAACCGTTCGAAAAAACGCCGCTGCAATTTCCAGGAGAGCTCTTCCCCGCTGCAAAGAACCGTGCGAAGCGAAGTGAATCCACCGGGATCCGGCGCATCGAGAAAGACGCGCAACATGGAAGACACGAAATGCAGAATGGTGACGCCGGCTTCGCGAATCAGCCGCGCAAGGTAGGCGCTGTCCTTGTGCCCCTCCGGCCTCGCCATAACCAGCCGCGCCCCATTGGCCAAGGGCCAGAAAAATTCCCAAACCGAAACATCAAAGCTGTAGGGCGTTTTTTGCACGATTCGGTCGGAAGCGCCAATGGGCAAAACCCCTTGAATCCAGTGCAGCCGGTTGCAAATGGCGCCGTGACTGTTCACTACGCCCTTGGGCCGGCCCGTGGAGCCGGAGGTGTAAATCATGTAGGCGGCCCGGTCATCCGGATGTGGAAAAGAGGGATTCTCATCGGGCAGGGTCAGGATCTCCGGCCATGCCAATCCAGGACCGGGCTGGACGCGCCCCTTGCCCCGGGTAAAAGCCAGGTCCAGGAACAGGGTCCGCGGCCCCTCCGCCGGAGTCCTGGCGCTCAAGTGGGTTTGGCTCAGCAATAGGGGCACGCGGGCGTCTTCCATCATGAATGCAAGGCGCTCGACCGGATTGGCTGGATCCAAGGGAACATAGGCGGCCCCGGCTTTTAAAATGCCGAGCAGCGCGATCACCATTTCCAGCGATCGCTCCATGCAGACGCCCACGCGCGTTTCGGGAACCACGCCCCTGGCGCGCAAATAATGGGCGAGTTGGTTGGCCAGCGCATTCAGTTTATGAAATTCGGTGGCATGCAGCGGTAGCTCTCCGTTCGCGCCGCTGTCATCGGCCGCTTGTGGTGGGGCGGCCAAAACCGCGATCGCGTGGGGGGTCCGCGCCGCGCTGGCTTCCACCAATTGGTGGAGGCCCAAACCCCGGGGCAAGTCGACTTTCGTGTCGTTCCAGTCGTACAGCAGTTGATTCCGCTCAAGCTCCGTTAAGAGTGAGATTTCGTCCACCCGCTGGCGTGGGTTCGCACAAACCGCGCGCAATAACTGAAGCAGATGGTCCGTCATGCGCTGGATGGTGGCGCGCTCGAAGAGCGCGCGGCTGTATTCGAAAAAGCCTCGGAATTTCGGCGCGGCCCCTTCGGGTCCTTGCCCCTCATGTTCCTCCAGACTGAGGGTAAGGTCGAACTGGGACATGCCTCGATCCAACTCAAAAGGCTCCAAGCGCGCCCCCCCGCCGTGCAAAACGGGGATCGGATGGTTCTGAAACGCGAACATCACTTGGAATAGGGGGTTGCGGCTGGGGTCCCGTTCCGGTCGCAGGACTTCCACCAGTTTGTCTAGGGGAACTCGCTGATGGCTGAACGCGGCGAGCGTGTGACCTTGGATTTGTTGCGCCAGTTCGAGGAAGCTTCCTTCTTCCGCGATGCGGGTGCGAACCACAAGCGTGTTGAGGAAGAAGCCAAACACATTCTCAACCTCAACCCTGTCGCGGTTGGCGACGGGGACCCCGACCAACAGATCCGTTTGCCCGGAGTAGCGGTGGAGCAACAGGTGGAAGGCCGCGAGCAAGACGGTGAAATGACTCAGGTTGTTCCGGCGGCAGAAATCTGCCAGATTGCTACAAAGCCCCTCGTCCAGTTCCAAGGTCTGGAGCGCGCCATCGAAACTTTGGGACCTGGGACGGGGGCTGTCGGTGGGCAGTTCGGAAACCGGCAGCGGCCCGGCCAGGCATTGCTTCCAAAAAGCCAACCCTTCTTGCAGGCGGGAATCCTTCAGATACTTCCTCTCATGGGCCGCGTAATCCACGAATTGGATCGGCGGTGCCGCGAGTTTCAGGGGCTTGCCGTAGAGGTGGCCCTCGTACAATGCCGCAAGCTCACGGGCGAACATGTCCAGTGACCAGCCATCCGCGATGATGTGGTGAACCGTCAAAAGCAAAAGATGCTGGCTCGCATTGCATGAAAAAAGCTTGCAGCGGATGAGCGGACCTTCATCCAGTTGGAATGGACGCCGGGCATCCTTTCGCGCCCGGGCAAGAATATGTTCCCAGCCTTCTTCTCCTTCCATCTCATCGAGTGTTTCCCACTCCAGGTCCAGCGCCATGTTCCCGGCGATGCGCATCTCGGGCAACCCGCCGCTGCTGGGGAAGCTGGCGCGCAAGCTCTCATGGCGTGAAACCTGGTCGTTCAATCCGGCCTGAAGGGCCGCGCGGTCGAGCGCTCCATAAACTCGAAAGGCCATGGGAATGGCGTAGGCCGGATTGCCGGGGTCCATTTGATCGATGAACCACAAGCGTTCTTGAGAACTGGATAGGGGAAGCTTTCCATGGCGGTCAATGGCTCCGATGGGCGCTTTGGCCCCTTCTCGGCCGTCGGTATCCAGCGGGTTGATGGTTTGGGCCAATCCAGCGATGGTAGGAGTGTCGAAAAGCATGCGGACGGAGATGGCGGCTCTGGACTCCCGGTTCCAGCGCGCGACCACACGGGTAGCCAGCAAGGAGTGGCCACCCAGGTCGAAGAAGCTGACGTATTCGCTGTCTTCACCCAGCTCGGC
>JBGTRP010000194.1:0-10181 GCA_041940685.1 Acanthopleuribacteraceae bacterium | reverse complement strand
CTCAGCCGGCTGCGCGAGTTCATGTCGCTGCGCGACTTCTTCACCTCGAACCTGGTCTCGCTGTTCCTCGACCTACCGTTCACGCTGGTCTTCGTCGTCGCGATCGCCTTGCTCGGCCTGACGCTGCTCGCGCTGACCACAGTCACGCTGCTGGTGATGGTGGGCGGCAGCTTCAACCAGAGAGGCGGGCAAAATTTTCTGGAAAGCCTGCAGGCGGGCGCTCCTGCCGTGGTAGGGCCTTCCACCGAGAATTTCAAACGCGAGGTCGCGGAGGCTCTGGAAGCGGGATGTATCGTTCGTGTTGAAAAAGCCGAGGGCCTTGCCTCTGTCCTGGCGGGGCTGCTGGCGGACGAGCGCCATTTGGAGAATATGTCGCGCGGGGCGGAAAATTTTTTGGCGGGCCACCTGGGCGCTATTGCCCGGACAGGAGAGGTTTTGATAGACTTGGGCATCTTTTCCGGGGAAGGGGAATTCTCATGAAACGCTTTTTTCAATGGATCTGTTGCTCTGTTTTCTTCAGCGCCGCGGCCAGCGCGGGGTTCGGCATCCAACTCGGCGCCTATTCACCCACTGACGGATTGGACGATAACAACAACAGCCTTGTTGCCGGAGCCAATATCAACTTCAAATTCGCCTTTTTTGGGGTGAAGGCCGAGGCGTTTTACGTGGATAGTTCGGGGCGTTACGGTTCCCGGATAGCCGATGAGCTCGACGGGGCCGATATCGACATCGAGGCGATCCTGGCCGCGGACTTCCTATACTTTCCCCTGGGGACTACCTTTTTCCTCCAAATCGGTCTCAATCATGTTTCCCTGGATGCGAGTGGCATTGATATTGACGTGATCGACAATGAACTGGGCTACGAGGTCGGAGCCGGGATCACTTTGCTGGACAAACTTCTCATCCAGGGCAAGGTGATGTATACGCCCGATGCGGTGAAAAGCGGAGTTCGTGATACCCTAGACGGATTGGATGACAATTTGGTGGGTTACATGGTCACGATCGGCTGGCAATTTTAGCCCGCGAAAGAATCAAGGCGCGCCTGCCTTGACATGAAACCCAAATGGAGGAGTGGAAATGTTGAAGGAATTTAAGAAATTCGCCATGCGCGGCAATGTGGTGGATATGGCCGTGGGAATCATTATCGGCGGCGCTTTCGGGACCATTGTCAAAAGCTTGGTTTCGGATGTCCTCATGCCGCCCATCGGGCTTCTCTTGGGTGGGGTCGACTTTTCCAACTTGTACGTGGTCCTTAAGGAAGGGGACACGGCCGGACCCTACGCCGCGCTCGCGGATGCGCAGGCGGCGGGTGCGGTTACCGTCAACTACGGCGTTTTTATCAACGGCGTGATCAGCTTTTTAATCGTTGCCTTCGCCGTGTTCCTGCTGGTCCGTTCCATCAACAAATTGAAAGAGGAGAAGGAAAAAGAACCGGCGGCGCCTACCAACAAGGACTGCGGCTTTTGTTTTTCCTCCATTCCCATTAAGGCGACCCGCTGTCCCAACTGCACTTCAGATATCGCGGAGTAGCGCTCACGGGAACAACCGCCAGCCCGGTTCCGCTGGTTTAGCAGGAGTCGCGATCACCCGGGTGGATGGTCTGCCGATACCGGGCCCGTGGCCTCCGCTTGGTTTGTATGTTCTCCGGCCAAGGCCGAGCCCGGCGGCGGTGGACTCTGAACCGCATCGCCAAGCAGTATCGCCACCCAGCGGGTGTCCGGCGAGCTCTGTAGGGCGAGCTTGAGCGTCATGGTCAGGGGAACCGACAGGAACATGCCCACGGGGCCCAGAATCCAGCCCCACAAGACCAATGAAAGGAAGGCCACCAGCGTGGACAGTCCCAAACCCTTCCCCATGACTCTCGGTTCGATGCCGTTTCCGAACACGGCGTTGACCGCGGAATAACCAAGCGCCACGAGCACGGAAGTGCCAAAGCCGATTTGGACCCAGGCCAAAATCACCGCGGGGATCGCGGCAATCAATGAACCGATGGTGGGAATGTAATTGAGCAAAAAGGCCAGGAGCCCCCAGAGGATGGGATAGTCCACCCCCAGAATGGCGAGGTAGCCGGCAATGACGATGCCCGTGCCCAGGCTGATCAGAGTTTTGAGCGCCATGTACTTGTTGATGTTGGTCAGGAAGAGCCGGATTTGGGGGAAGGATGCGCGGGTATTGCCGGAAATGGCCCGCAGCTTGCCGGGAATATCCGACGCTTCCAGCAGCAAAAAAATAATGGTGAACAGGATCATCATCCCATTGCTGAGAATGTTGCCCACACCGCTGAGCGTTATGGTTACCAATTCCATGACCGCATCGGTATTGAAATAGGTAAGCCATACATCATCGGAGATATTGAACCCCAGGCCCTGGAGATAGGCAATCGCCTCGTCCACTTTGGCCTCGAGTCTCTCCTGATAACTGCCCAGATCGCGGGTTACCCTGTCAAGCGAGGTGCCTACCAGAGCAAGAAAAATGGTGCTCACGCTCAAGATGCCGATCACGACCAGGGTCAGCGCGATGGCCGTGGGAACCTTTTTTCGCCGCAGCCAGTTGAAGGGCTGCATGCAGATGATGGCTACAAATACGGCGAGCAAAAAGGGAACTAGGATTTTTTGGGCGGCGCGCATGCCCGCGATGACCACCACCATGCTGGCCGCAATCATGAGAAACTTGGTTCCATCTACCATGGGTTTGGTCGTGTTCAAGAGGGTTACCCGCCTTTGGAATGTCAGGATAAGGCTGCCGGTCCGCAAATACCGGCGGAAACCCAGTAGGTTGTCCCCGGTTCATTGATAGAGGCGTTTGGTCAGGGCGCGTGAGTGCTTCCAAATGGAATCACGAGCGGGGTCAATCGGATGCATCTCCACCAATGTGGTTAAGCTTCCCGCGAACATCAACGCTTACCAGACGAGAAGCGTTTACCGACATTTCCATGGGTCTCTTCTCGATTATACCTTAAAACGCCGATACTGGTTTGGACGCTCGGGTTTCGAATGCTGGCGGACGTGGAGGCAACGGGACCTCCGGCGGCGGTCCCGCGCTCCAGGCGGCCGCCCTGCCGGAGAGGCGGCGGGTCATTACTGGGATTTGGCCGTGGCTTGATAATGGCCGATATCCTGGAACCGCATGCCCAAATCCAACGCGGCCTGAGCGCCGAGCACCTGGAGTAGGGTCAGGCCGTTATCCGCGTCGCCCGCGCCCCCGCCCAATTGAACCGAGGGCACCAGTTGCGCCTTGGACATATGCTGGTATTTGGCGATTTCAACGGCTTTCCATGCCTCCAGCTTGTGCTCGAACACCTTTTCCGGGTCGAGCGCGTTCTCCGCGGCCTTTTTGCGCGCCTCGGCCAAAATTTCGAGACCGCTGGCCTGCATGCGCTGGGTTTGCAACACCTGTTCCTGGCGCAGCTTTTCCTGCCGGGACACCTCAACCAGCCGTTCGGCGTTGATTTTGGAGACCGCGGACTCCTTTTGCGCCTTGATTTCGGCCTGCAGCTTTTCCCTTTCCGCTTCGGCGCGCGCCTCCGCGATCGCCTTCTCGCCGAGCGCCTTGGCGGTTTTGGCCTCCTGCTGGGCTTTTTTGAGGTTTTGGCGGGCGAGGGCCTCGTCCGCGGCGGCTTTTTTCTGGGCGGCCAGGCGGTCGTCCACACGCGGTTCGTAATCCACATCCTCCACCGAGGCAGAAACCACAATCATGCCGTACTCATCGAGCGGGTTCTTGGTGCGGATAAACTTGCCGCTTGCATCCTTCTTTTTGACGACCAGCACTCGCTGCCGTTGCCGAAGCGTGTCCTCGCCATCATTGCTTGCATGGCCGGTTGCCACGGGGATTTTGTTGTCGTCCAAGGAAGGTGGCGCCATTTCCTGCTCGTTCGAGGAGGTTTCCACCATTTGATCGATGACAAAAATTCCATTGCGCAATTGGTCGTCGAAATCCAGGGTCATCTGGCCCGCGCCGCCGGAGTAGTGTTGCTCCACCGACATGGTCCGCGCCGAGGCCTTGGCCGTTTCCACCACAACCCGGTCCAGCAGATTGGAGACCAATCCGTCCATGCCGCCGAACTCGTGATGTATGTTGATCAGATCCTCGTTGGTGGTGGGCAGGCGGAAACGGGCGACGCCGCGCGCCTCGCCCATGGAGGTATCCAGGAACCGCACCTTGATTCGCGGTAGGCTGGAAGTGGCGTTGGCCCCGGGATCGCCGGTGAAATTGATGGAGATCACCTTGGTGTAGTTGTGGGGCGTTCCGAAAAAGCGCAGATAAGGGCCGGGATCCTTGATCACGCGCAGGTTACCGGTGATTGACTGCAACACGATCGATGTGTCCGCGCGGTTGCTGTCGATGATCTGAAAAAGAAGGTAGATCAGGGCAAATAGCGCACTCAACACGATGAGCGGTTTCTTGATGAGGCGTACACGGGATTTATTGATATCGATCGTCATGGTTCTCTCCTATACCAGCCGTTCCATTTCGGTTTGAATGTCGTTCAGGGTTTTCATCACCTCATCCCTTTGGCGCCTGGGCACCTCCAGAATGGAGATCTTGCGTTGGATGACCGCCCTTACGAGCTCGTCATGGTCCATCTCGCGGATGGGGTTGGTCCTCGTGAGGTCGCGAATTACGTGAAATCCGTATACCGCGACTGCCAGGGCCGCTAATAAAATCATGATTTTCAGCATGTCATCCTCGTCGAAATGATTTGGGGGTGCGAGAGGGCGGCAAACCCATGGGCCCACGGCCAGATTCCGCTTGTCAGGGGCGAGGGTTAGGAAAGCGGATCAGCCGGGTCAGATGGGTTGCCCCTCTCGCAACTTTCATATAAACCAAGAAGCATGCCAAAAGAATAAAGTCGTGTAAGTAACTAAAAAATAAGGGTTTAAAATTTATTTGCTCCATGCATTCGGTTGGTGTAAAGTCTCACATATAGTGAAAAACCCTAAGTTTTTCACCTCGGGAAACCGCGGGCTGGATGATGGCAATGGCTTTTTGAATGGGATTCCGCGCACCGGGTTTTGGAAAAGGGTTTCGCCGATTGGGAGGTGTTCTTGGGCCACCGCATTCTTATTCTTGACGATCCACATAGTGACTTAAGGCTTCTCGCGGATGCATTCCGCGAGGCGGCGGGGCGAACAAGCACGATCGAGGTCGTCACAGATTCCAAGGCCTTGTTTGACAAAATCGACGGGGGGACGCCCTACCATCTCATCGTGATCGAGGATCGTCTGGAGGGAGACTCCAGGGGAGGAATCCGGATGTTGCGGCTGCTGCGGAAGCAAGACCGCGACTTGCCCATCGTGCTGGTAATCGAGGAGGGCAATGAGAAGGAGGCCAACGAAGTGGTGGAGGCCGGCGCCACGGACTTCCTCTATCGGGGTAAAGATCTGGTGCGACTGGTCCGCATTCAGTTGAAAAAAATTAACCGCCTCATCGATCTTGTCCGCCGCAATCGCGAATTGCAAAGGCAGTTCCAGTACCTGGAAGGCCTGGAGCGGTCGCGTTTCCAAATGGTGGGTGATTCTCCCCAGTTCCGCGAGATTTTTCAAACCATCCGGCGGGTAGCCGCCATTCCCAGGCCCGTGTTGATCACCGGTGAGCGCGGAACGGGGAAAGAGTTGGTGGCGCGGGCGATTCACAACCTCGCCGCCGCTGGTAGCGCCAAACCCATGGTGGTCGTGAACTGCGCGGCCTTCACCGACAACTTACTGGAGAGCGAGCTGTTCGGGCATGAGGCTGGAGCGTTTAGCGGCGCGGCCAACCGCTATGGCGGGAAATTCGAGCAGGCCGATGGCGGGACGTTGTTTTTGGATGAGATCGGCAATATGTCCCTGAACTTTCAGCAAAAAATAATGCGCGTGGTGGAGTACGGAACCTTTCACCGGGTTGGCGGGCGATCAGAAATCAAGGTTGACACTCGGGTGATCGCCGCTACCAACGCGGATCTGAAGCGCATGATGGAGGAGGGCCGGTTCCTGCGCGATCTTTACGACCGCCTCTCATTCGAGGTCATCCACGTGCCGCCTCTGCGCCTGCGCAAGGGCGATATCGAGTTGCTGGCGAACTTTTTCTTGCGGCAGTTTATGGAGGAGATCCCCGATTTTCAGGGTAAGCGCTTTTCGGAGGAGGCCTTTGCCATGCTGCGGCGTTACAAGTTCCCAGGTAACGTGCGCGAGCTTAAAAACATCGTGGAGCGCGCGGTGTACCGCGATACCACCAATCAAATTACGCCCGAGGACCTTGGCCTCAAGGTGGACCCCGCGGAATGGGTGGGCGGCGATACCTTCAAGGAAAAGGTTGAGGCTTTCGAGCTTCATTTGATCCAAAATGCGCTGGGCTCCGCCGGCGGTAACCAGGCAGAGGCCGCGCGTAGGCTGGGCCTTTCCTATCATCAGTTCCGGCACTACGCAAAAAAGTACGCCGACCGGATTGAAAGCTAGCGGCCTTGGCAGGCAAAATCTTTACTCTTGCGAGGTGTTTTAAGCGCCAAGGCTCCAGCCTTCGGAGAGCAGAACCCAGATGGCGGCAGGAAAGGTTTGTGCTTTCTGACCTCTGACCTCTGTTTTCTGGAGGATACCCACAGGCTGTCTTCAGTAAGCTTACACCGGCCGGGCTGGGTGCCCCCGGCTAGGCGCCCCCGTCGCTTCCCGCTAGACGGATGCGAGCAATTCGCCTCTCAAAACCGTGACCGCCTGGCCGCTGAGGATTGCCCGGTCGCCTTGCACTCCGACCCGCACCAGGCCGCCGCGAGCGGAGGCTTGGTAGCCTACCAGGGGGTTCTTGTTCAGCTTGGCCGACCAATAGGGACCCAAACAACAATGGGCCGCGCCGGTGACCGGGTCCTCGTCGATGCCCAGGCGCGGCGCAAAAAGGCGCGAAACGAAATCGATATCGGGCTTCTCTCCCCGGCTGGTCACAATAATCAGGCCGACCGGTAGCCGCTTGAGCCCGGCAAAGTCGGGTTTCAGGCCTGTGACCGCCGCCCGAGAATCGAGTTCCGCCAGGTAACCGATCCCGTATTGCCGGCAAAGCAGGGGACGTATTCCAAGCGCCTCGCTCAATTTGTCGGGAATTTCCATCGGCCGGCCCTCATCGGCTGGAAGGTCCAGTTCAATCCAATCGCCCTTTTTGGCGGCCGTCAAAAGGCCGCTCTTGGTCTGGAAGCGGGCCGGGGTTTCAGCGGGCAGGACGCCCGATTCCCACAGCGCGTGCGCGCTGGCCAGCGTGGCGTGTCCGCACAGGTCTACCTCGCATTCCGGCGTGAACCAACGCAGGTGAAAGCCATCCTCCAGCGGGTAGAGGAATGCGGTTTCCGAGAGGTTCATTTCGGCGGCCACTCCCTGCATCCAGGGCTCATCGCGGGCCGCGCTCAACAGGCAAACCGCCGCGGGGTTGCCCTTGAAGGGCTCGCTTGTGAAGGCGTCGATCTGATAGATGGGAATGGTCATGGACAGGGTTCTCCTTGGCGGTTGTTCCATGTGGTTGCTTGCCTCATTCTCCTGGCAACCATATTCTCGTGGTTTGATTCAGGCCTCGATATCCAAGGCTTCCATCAGGGCGCGGCACTTTTGGCGGGTTTCCAGGTATTCGTCGGCCTGGCGCGAATCGGCAACGATACCGCCGCCCGCATGGAAACAGACGCGCGAGCCGCGTTGAATTAAGGTTCGAATCAGGATATTGAGATCCAAGTTGCCGCGTGTATCGATAAACCCCATGGACCCGGTGTAGGGCCCGCGAGCCTCCCCTTCCAACTCGGCAAGCCGGCGGATGCAGGCGATCTTGGGCGCCCCCGTGATCGTGCCGCCGGGGCACATGGAGGCGAGAAGCTCCGGTAGGGTCGTTTCCGGGCGCATGCGAGCCTCGACCTCCGAGACCAGGTGGTGAACATGAGAGTAGGATTCCACCACGCCGAATTCCCGCACGCGGACGCTGCCCGGCCGGGCCACGCGTCCCAAATCATTGCGGATCAGATCCAACAGCATGAGGTGTTCCGCCCGTTCCTTGGCGCTGCTGATCAAGGCCTCACGGGAGGCCGCGTCGCGACTGGCCTCCGTGAAGCGAGGTTTGGTGCCCGCGATTGGGCGCGCGGAAAGCCGATCGTCCGTCTTGGACACCAGCCTTTCGGGAGAGCCCGATAGCACCCAGCAGTCGCCCAACCGGAAGATACCCATGAACGGACTTGGATTCAGCGCGCGCAGGCGGGCATAGGTCCGAAGCGGCGGATGGGAAGAGCGGCCCAGGTAGCGTTGACTGAGGTTCGCCTGGTAGTAGCGGCCATGGTAGATGTCTTCCTGCACGAGGCGAATTTTTTGGCGGTACTCGGCCTCTGTTTCCCGCCATCCCTCGGCTGTTTCCAGGGGCGCCGGCAGCGAAAAGGATGCCGGCGGATGGGGGTCGTCTTGGGGATGGAAAAGGGTAGCCTCGGCGCGATCGAAGATCAGCGTGCTCGACGCCAACAGCCAAACGCCTTGGATGTCGGGCCACAACGGATGGCCGTCGCGAGGCCGGGAATATGGGTTAAAGGCCTCGTAACCGAGCAGAGGGAAGAAGCGTGCGCCCCAGGGAGGAAGATCCAGGCGGTGGAATTCCTCCAACCAGGCGCCGAACTGGGCGGCGGACAGCTCGTGGCGGGTGTTGGCCTCCAGGTCGTGAAGCTGAAATCCGGCGGCGTGTTGAAAGAACAGGGCCCGGCAACGGCCACTGATCAACGCGGTCCGGGAGCGTTCGTGAAGGGGACCGGCGGAGTCGAGCCAGCACCCCAGGGCTCTTTCCCGCAGGCGGCGCGTGGCGAATATCGTGAATTCGTCTTCGCTCAGGCGCGTGGCGCATGGTTTGGGAGAGGGCTCGCCCAGCAGTTCCCCGGGTTCCGGCAAGCACCGGGAAAAATTGGTTTCAGGGCCGGGCGCGTCTCGGTCCCAGGCCGGGGGATTTTGCTTGGAGATGGCGCTGAGCTGGACCATGGGGCAAAACCGCGAAATGGGAATTCAGTTTCTTCGGGAGAGTAAGTGCAGTGGAAGATTTCTCAATATGGGAGTGTAGCCGTTTTCGGGCAGACCGCGAAGACTTCGGATCGCTTTTTGAGCGTGATGCTCCGCTTCATCCAGGGCTTCGCGAAGGTAGGCGCCCTCCTGAACCGCCTTAATCAGTGCGTCGCGTGCGTCTTCATCTTGATCTTCCCAATAACGCGCGATCAATTTTTGGGTGGCAACCGGTTCTTTTTGCAGGAGTCTGATGATGGGGAGCGTGATTTTGCCCTCCCCCAAATCGCTGAAGACCGGCTTGCCAAGCTCGCGCTCGCTGCTGAGGTAATCCAGGCAATCGTCGGTTAATTGGAAGGAAATGCCAAAATGGAAGCCGAACTCGAAAAGCGCCCGAGTCACCTCTTGTGAGCTGTCCACAATGAGGGCCGCGATTTGGGTGGAGGCGGCAAAGAGGTAGGCGGTCTTGCGCCGCAAAATCTCGAAATACTGATCCTCGGAAATATCTCCATCGAAGTTATGTTTTTCCTGAAGCAGTTCGCCCTCGATCATCCGCTCGGATGCATGGGTGATCACGCGCAGAATATCCAGGTTCCCGGCCTCGATGGCGGCTGAATAGGCCTTGGTGTAAAGCAGATCCCCGTAAAGCACCGCCCGCGTGTTGCCCAGCTCCCGATTGAGCGTGGTCCTTCCGCGGCGCAGGCCCGCGTCGTCAATGATGTCATCGTGAATGAGCGTTGCCGTGTGGATCAGCTCCAGCACGGTTCCGAAAAGCGTCGCCAGCGGTCCCTCGTATTCGAGAGCCTTGCAACAGAGGACGAGCAATTTGGGGCGGAGGCGCTTTCCCGGAGAATCCATGATCCTCAAGGCCAACTCTTCCAAATATGGATGGTCCGTCTCTAAGATCCGGGCCATCTCCTTTTCCAATTCCTCGACCGTCGGCGCTACCAGTTGTTCAAGTCTTGAGATATCCAAGATGCGTATGCCGCCCCTGTTTGGTGATCGGTTTCACACCAAAATACGCTGCATCTTAACACAGGTGCGTGGCCCAAGGTGGCCCCAACCTCACTTTCCCGCCAGCGCCGGATTATCCAAGTCCGCGTTTGACGCGGCTGCCGGACACGCACCACGCGCCGAGAACGAGGGCAGCGCTGACCGAGGCGGTTGGTTTTGAATGGGTTATCCGCCCTTCAGGCGCAGGGAAGATTC
>JBGTRP010000193.1:0-10207 GCA_041940685.1 Acanthopleuribacteraceae bacterium | reverse complement strand
GATCCGCCCCGCTACACCTTCCAGGGTCGCACCGTGACCCTGCCGTGCGACGTGCGCGCCGCTTCGTCCGGCAATGCCACCTTCCTGGTGAACGCGGCCGCCGCGCGCAAGCTGCTCCCCGGCAGCGAAGTCGTGCTCGCCGAGCCGTGGCATCCCTACGGTCGTAAGGTGATCGCCCGGCTTCCTGGGATGCTGCGAACGCTCGCTCGTTACATGCGGGCCGACGCAGAAGGTTCTCAAGCCGTTGTACGCGTCTATCTCCCCGCTGCTGCTGGTCACAATCTCCTGATGGCAGGCGAGACAAGATGCGGCCAGGTGCGCGCCGTCCAGGGGAAAGGCGGTTCGCGCATGCATGTCGAGGGTAAAGCGGGCGGGGAGGAAGCCATCGTAACCATGACAGCTTTCACAGCCCCCGGCTTCCCGCCAATGGTCGAGTTGGCCCAAGTGGGGGTCCCCATGGCAGGCTTCACAGGTTTCAAAGCCCGGTGGATGCAAGCCCGCGGCTTGGGTATGGCAGGCCTCGCAGGCTACTTCCCGGTGTTTTCCCAACAAGGGGTAGCGGGTGCGGCCATGGTCGAATTTGTTGGCTTGGTCGTGACTCCAGCCGGTAGTGGTATGGCAATCCTCGCAGGAAGGCCCCAACCTCCCCAGATGAACATCCTCGTGGCAATCCGCACAGGAATCGCTCTCGATACCTTTGAACCGGACGAATGCGCCTTCAGCCCCGGCGGTCCGGACGGACGCCCTCGGATGGCAACCGGAGCAAGCCGCGTCCCGGTGAGCTCCGTTTAAAGGAAACCGCGCGTCAGCATGATCGAAGCCGGGGGCGGGTTTCCATGCATCCGCGTCATGACAGGAACGGCAGGTCTGCTGGAACTGCCCCCGGTGCTCATCTTCATGGCAGTGGGAACAATCCTCGAAAGCGAGCCCTTTAAATTGAATGAAAGAGTCATCCTCGGCGGAAAGCGCGTCCTGGACGTTTGGATGGCAGCTCTCGCAGGCCAGGCTCTGATGCGCCCCGGCCAGGGCGAAAGCCGCGTTTTCATGGTCGAACCGGGGGGCCGGCGACCAGCTTGAAAAGCCGTGGCAGCTCAGGCAATCTTCATCCAATTGACCCCGATGCTCGTCTCGGTGGCAGTTGAGACAGGCGGCATCCAACCCCAAAAAGGTGGTCATGAGGTTTTTGCCGGACCGCTCAAAGCCTTGCGGGTCAAATAGAAATTCCGGCCGATGGCATTCCCGGCAATCTCGATGCAAATGCGCGCCCTCAAGGGAGAAGCCGGTCAAGCCGTGGTCGAAGGCATCGCGGCCGCCTTCCCATCGGATCAGGTCGAATTCCCTTCCCTGATGGTCCACATGGCAGAGCTCGCAGCTCTCGTAGCCTTCATTGGCATGCAGGCCCTCTCCCGCCTGGATGCGCGCGCCAAGCACCTCGTGGCAAGCCAAACACTTGTCCTTGAAAGACTTGGTGCCGATCTCATGGCAGTCCGTACAGTTTCCCAACCCCTCCAGATGCTCATGTGCCCGGTGCAGTTTTCCTGGCGATAGCTGGGACCAGGCGAGTGGCAAGCCAAACATATTTCCGAAAACGAAAACCATGACGTGAATGACCCTTGTCTTTTGAGAATCCATGATTACCTTAGGCCCGATTCAGAACAGTGGCGGAAAGGAGATGTCCCATTGCGCGTACGAGGGTGGGAACGGACGGGGGAAAGGGGATGTCTTTGGCCGGAAATAGCGGCGAATAATAAGGATGTTTTCCTGCCGTTCATTTCTTTTTACCTCGTTGGACCTTTCTCCCGAGCTTTTCATGTGGACGCCTTCCAGGAAATCCCGAAAAGCAATGCGACGACGATGTGGATCAACATGATCAGGTACATGACCAGGGCAAATGGCCGGTGGATGACATGCCACATGTGAAACATCCGCTGGACCTTACGCAAACGGTTGGCGCGCCGCTGTAGCAGGGCTTTTTCATCCACCGCGGCCAGCAGGGCCCGCGCCCCCTCCACGGAAAGCCCGAAACGGGCAACCACCGCTTTTTCCAGGCGCCTGGGGCGCAACGCTCGCCGTAAGTCGCTCCAGATCATCGCCCCGATACTGACCACTCCACCCGATTGACTTTCCCGCTCCAGAAAGCGCTTCAACTCCGACCGGCTTTCCGGAGATAGCTCGTCGCCGTGAGGCAGTTGGCCCAATTCCGCGATTTGGGCTTCCAGGTCAGCCGAAGAGAGGGCTTCCCCGCGAAGGTTCCGCGGGATCTGGATATAGAGATAGCGGCCGAACACCCCGCTGGCCGCTACCGCCACCATCGCCCAGAAGCTGACCGCCACCAGGCCGTTGAGCTTGAGAGAGGTGTGGAGGAGGATGAATAGGGGGCCCATGATGCCCATAAAAATATGGACATCCAGCCAGTATTTGAGCCGGAAAAGCCCCCCGAAGAGCTTTGTCCTTTTGCGCAGAGAGTAGAGCAACAGGCTCGTCATCATCAGGGCGCCCGCCACGCCGAACCAGAGACCCAAAGAACCCGCGGGTTTGAGGGTTCGGAATTCGGGATGATAGGCGCGTTGGCTGATGGGCGTCAGGTAGTAATCCGCACCCCGAAGCGCGAAAAGGAGAAATACGCTGCCGGCCGCCAGATAAAGCCCACCGAGCAACAGCCTGAAAAAGCGGATTTTCGAAGGATCCTGTTTCACCTGTTCCCCTCCCCTGGCGTTTCTACCAAAAGAACCCTTCCAAAAGTCGCCCGGTTTGGATGTGACCCTTTGAGGAAATGCTCCAAAGCGTGATGTCCTCGCTCCCCTATTTGCCAGGACCAGGGATATCACGGCGTGATGCGCTCCTTATGCGAGCGATTGACTGGAATGGGGCGCGGGGAGGCAAGGCATACTACCTTTTCAGGAAGCAACCACTGAAAACCTACTAGCTTTATATTTTAATGACAAATAGATATTGGGTTTTTATTTCAAATATCACAAAAGGCTTTGATCTAAACGAGTTTTTAGCTATTTATCCATTGTTGTATCATCTATTGAAAACCTAGCTTACATCTCATCAGAAAGATTGCTTTTTGGCAATCTATATGTATTTTTTGTAATAATTGAGCAAAGCAGTGATCACAATTTAGAATATTATTAAAGTATAGTTTTATATAACAAAAAATCTTTTTTCATAAGCCTTGTAAATTCCAAACACGATCTCCCGGCCACAGGGGGCCACCCGGATGAAACCGGATCTTCACCGAGAAAGTGCTACAATTTCCAGAGGCTCCGGCGGGGGGTTTAAGAAAAAGGAGGCCCATGGCGGATACCTGCCGCTGGGGCCAACTCCCGTGGGAAGCGCCCGAGAAAAGATCTTAAAAGGGCCGCCCCATGATCAGTCCAGTCCAAGTTGGACGCGTGCTGCTGGTAGAAGACGATGTGAAGCTGGCCGCCATTATCCGCAAGGAGCTCGGCCGCGCGGGATACGTGGTGGATCACGTGGACAATGGCCTGGACGGATTTTCCAACGCCATGAATGGTTCCTACTTGATTGCCGTGGTGGACCTGATGCTGCCCGAAATGGACGGTTTCAGCTTAATCGAGAAATTGCGCGCACGCGATTGGCAGGTCCCGATCCTGGTGTTGAGCGCCAAACGGGAGGTGATGGACAGGGTTCGCTGCCTGGAGATGGGTTGCGACGATTACCTGACCAAGCCCTTTGCGCTCTCGGAATTGGTGGCCAGGATCCGGGCCAATACCCGGCGGCTGATCGGAAGCGCGCCGCCCACGGTGCTAAAGGTTCACGACCTGGTGATGGACCTTGTGCGACGCGAGGTAAGGCGGGGAGGGCAAAAAATTCTTCTTCAACACAAGGAATTCGATCTTCTGAAGTACCTATTGGAGAATGGCGGACGGGTGGTGTCCAAGGAGATGATCATGAAAAACGTCTGGGATTTCAGCTTCGATCCGCAATCCAATGTGATTGAATCCCGCATGTCGCGGTTGCGTGACAAAATCGACCGCCCGTTCGAAACCAAGCTGATCCATACGATCCGAGGCGCGGGTTACGTGGTCAGAGATGCGATTTGAATTTTTCCGCAAGCTGACGGTCCGGCTCGTCTTTTGGAATATCGTGGGTTTTTTGCTGGCCGCGTTGCTCACCCTTCTGGTGTTCGAACGCCAAATTCGGGTGACGCTCAACGAGCGCCTGGATCGCCAACTGGAAACTAAGCTACTGGAAATCAAGGAGATCAAGGCTTCTAACCTGGATATGGGCCTGTTTCGCTCGGAGATTGAACACCATAGCCGCGCCATGGGCGTGAATCAAATTTTTTACCGCCTTTTGGGGCCCAATCAGGAGGTTCTGGCGGGCTCGGATCTCTCCAGTTGGCAGGGCGTTCCCCTGAACCCGGTTCCCTTGGCGCAAGTCCGCCAGGACGAACCCCTTTGGATCACGGTCCGTTCCGGCTCGAACCAACCCGATACGCGCATGATCTTTAACCGTTTGCCGGGTGGCGAGGTGGTTCAGGTCGGCATCTCCACGGCGGAACGCGATCAGTTGCGAACCCGCGCGCGCTTAGTCATTGCCGGCGCCATGGTTTTGGTGTTCCTGTTGGGCTCTCTGCTCACCTCGATCATCGTTGCCAAAACGCTCGATGGAATGCGTGGCGTTTCCAAGGATGTGGTCCAAATCGCCCGCACCGGCGACTTCAGCCAGACCATCCCCCTGCCGACGGGTAGCGTGGAAACCGATAACCTGGCGCTTACCTTCAATAGCGCCTTCGGTATGATCGGCGAACTCATGCACGGAATGGAGCAGGTTTTGGGAGATATTGCCCACGACATGCGCACGCCGGTTACCCGTATCCGCGGCGCCGCGGAATCCCTGCTCTCGGAGCCTGACGTAACTCGGCGGGAGGAGGAACTCGTGGGTTACACCATCGAGGAATGCGATCGTATTCTCGGTTTGGTCAACACCATTTTGGAAATCCGCGCGGCCGAGGCGCATATCATGACGCCGCATTTGGAGGAGCTGGACCTGGCCCAATTGGTCCGCGAGGGAGTCGATCTCTTCCGAATTATGATGGAAGACAAACGGCTCAAAACCACGGTCGAATTGCCCGCATCGCTGCCCATCGAAAGCGATAAAGCCTATCTGCAACGCATTCTTTCCAACCTATTGGACAATGCCATCAAATACACGCCCGCGGGCGGCCAGGTCCGGATCTGCCTCCAAGGCCTGTCGGAAAAAATCCGGCTCAGCGTGGAGGATAGCGGCATTGGCGTGGGAGAGACGGAGCGCGAGCGGATTTTCGAACGCTTTTACCGGGGCGACAAGAGCCGAACTCATCCTGGAAACGGCCTCGGGTTGACCTTTTGCCGGGCGGTCATCGAAGCCATGGGCGGCCGAATTTTTTATGAGGCCAAACCCGGACCGGGTTCCATTTTTACCGTGGAGTTACCGCTACAATTCCAAGCAAAAAGTTGAAGGTAGGGTTATTCCCACTCGATGGTGCCGGGTGGCTTGGAGGTGATATCGTAAACCACGCGGTTGATGCCCTTCACCTGATTGACGATGCGCGCGCTGACCTCGGCCAGGAAATCATGGGGCAGGCGCGACCAATCCGCGGTCATGAAATCGAAGGTGGTGACCGCGCGCAGGGCGCATACCTTCTCATAGGTGCGCTCGTCACCCATAATGCCCACGGTGTGAACCGGAAGCAAAACCGCGAATGCCTGGGAAACCTCTTCGTAAATGCCCCGGGCGCGCAGCATATCGATAAAGATTGCATCCGCCTCCTGTAGGGTGCGGATCGATTCTAGGTCCAGGGCGCCCATGATGCGAACGGCAAGGCCGGGCCCGGGAAAGGGATGGCGGCCGACAATGCTCTCGGGCAGACCCAGGAGGCGGCCTACCTCGCGCACCTCGTCCTTGAACAGCTCGCGCAGCGGTTCCAGGAGCTCCATATCCATTTTTTCCGGCAGCCCCCCCACATTGTGATGGCTTTTGATGGTTTGGGCCGGGCCCGCGCCCGTTGCCGACTCGATGACATCCGGGTAGAGGGTGCCCTGCGCCAAGAAACGGGGATGACCGAGCTTTTTGGCCTCGGTCTCGAATACTTCGATAAAAGTGGCCCCGATGATTTTTCGCTTGCGTTCGGGGTCTTCCACCCCGGCCAACCTATCCAAGAACAGGTCCGAGGCATCCGCCACGACCAAATGGATGCCGAACCGTTCGCGAAAGGTGGTCTCTACCTGCCGGGCCTCGTCCTTGCGCAACATCCCATGGTCCACGAAAACGCAGGTCAGCCTATCGCCAATGGCCCTTTGGATCAGCACCGCCGCGACCGAGGAATCCACGCCGCCGGACAGGCCCAAAAGCACGTGGTCCTCGCCCACCTTCTCGCGTATGGCCGCCGCGGTTTCCTCCACGTAGTCTTCCATTCGCCAATCGGGTTTGCAGCCGCAGATATTCCGCACGAAATTAGAGATCAGGCGTTGCCCGCCCGCGGTATGGGAAACCTCGGGATGGAATTGGATGCCCATCAGAGGCGCGCTTTGGTGAACCATGGCAGTGATGGGCGCGTTTTCACTGGTACCGACAACAAGAAAATCCGCCGGCGCCCGCAGCAGGCGGTCGCCATGGCTCATCCAAACCTTGCTGATGGGCTCCAAGCCCTCGAAAAGCGCGTGCTCGGTAGGATGCAAGCGGAGGGTCGCGGGACCGTATTCCCGATCACGGGCGGGCTCCACCGCACCGGACAAGCCGTGACACATGAGCTGCAGACCATAACAGATTCCCAACACGGGCTTGTCTATTTTCCAAAATTCAGACTCGAGCCTCGGGGCGTCCCCGTCGAGCACGCTCCTGGGTCCACCGGAGAGGATCACACCCATGACCGCGGGGTCGTTCAAATCTTTAAGCGGGGTATTGAAGGGTAATATTTCACTGAAAACATGCAGCTCGCGAATTCTCCTGGCGATGAGCTTGGTGTACTGCGAGCCGAAATCCAAAATGACGATTTTGTGTTCCGGTTTCATGTCCCACCCACGGCAAATAATTTCTCGCCACTTCACGGCGGGTCGCCGTCGGGCTGAAGGCGTCATTATAAAACAGCGGCGCCGGAGCGAGGGAAGGAATTACCCGATTTCTCCGCCGCCCACATGGTGGCGGCTCGGGGAAAGGCCGGGAACAAGATTCAATGACCGCCTCCTACCGGCCGAACCTATCTCCTATCTCGGGCCAATTGAATAAGGCGGTCGAGAATGTTTTTTATTTGGCCGGGTGGGTCGTCCATTTCGCCGGCGATCGCCAGGGCATCGGTGAAGTGGTCCTCCGCCCTGCTCCATTGCTTGCCGGCGAGGTAGAGTTTCCCCAGATTGAGCGAGCGGGTCAGCCTGGCCAGGTCGCTCTCATCCCTCTCCTTCTCGTATTCGGCTACCACGAAGTCATCCAGCTTGGAGAAACCCTTGAGATCCAAATAGCCCAGGTAGATTTGGAAGGGAGCCGGATCTTCCGGCGCAACGCCGAGAAAGTCAAAAACCAAACGCCGGTATGCATCCTGATCGCCGGTCCGCCGCAGACAATCCAGACCGACCATCCAGGAGGGCGCGTGGTTGGGCAGGAACTTCAGCGCGGTTTCGACGGCTTTGAGCGCGTCGGCGCAGCGGTTGAGGGCAAGGTAGGCACGCGCGGCCACACCCATGGCGTTGGCCTTCATTTCCGGATCGAGCGTCATCTCGAATAAATTTTTGGCCTGGTCCAGGGCCAGGCTCGCATGCCCATTCTTCAAGAGGTCATTGCCATAAGCAAAAACCGCATCCTCATGATAGGGATTGAGCCCGACAGACCGCTCGATAAGGGAAGAAACCAGGGCGCCCTCCACGGGCTCCCGACCCATTGCATCCACGGCCAAAAGCCACAGGCTGGTCGAGGAGACCAATCCTCGCTCGCGGGCCTCCCGAAAAATTTCCAGAACCTGCCTCGGTGAATGCTGGATTTTGGGTTTCAGATAGCAGCACCGGCCACGCACAAGGTACTGCGCCGTGGCGAATTCGATTCGGAAATCATCGGGAAATTTTTTTCGCGCATTTAATAGGAGAAGCTCCAAATTCTTCTCCACAAGAATGCCGGTTTCCTCGCGCGAGATCTGCTCATGGCTTCCCCGCGAATGGGAGAGCCGCTGACCGGGAAGCAGGTTCTTCAAAAAAAAGGTGCGAAACCCCACCTGTTTGGAGTAGAACTCGGTCAGCAAAATCGCGTATTGGGCAATGGCGGCAGGCGATTCCAGCCGCTCCGCCCGATCCTTTATGGCCAGCCCCGCATCCAGGTATTTTTGCCGCTGGACAAGGTCCTGATGGGGGTCGGACGCGTACAGCATCCAGAAAAAAACGGCACCGAACAATATCTACCTCCCAAAAAGGAATACTAATATCATAACGGATGATACATCACACTTTTTCTTTACTATAATTTTCAACAATCAAGTTTATCTTGACATAGTTTGATTAACAGCCTATAGTTTCATTTAAATCACCTTCAAGGATTGGACGATGAAAACAAAAGCTTTTACCCTCATAGAGCTTCTGGTTACGGTTGTAATCGTGGCCCTGATTACGGCCGTGGCGGTGTCCACCTACCAGGGCTACGTGATCAAGAGCCGCTGGTCGGCCGTGCAACCCTGCATCACGGATACGGCCATCCGACTGGAAAACTATCGTTCCAATCACGGCCTCTACCCGGCGGACGATCCCTATGACGCCATCAACTCCTCCGGCGCCTGTGGTGATTATTATGCCGGCGAGATTACCGTGTTCAACGACGGGGTCAACTTCATCGTGATTTACCAGGACACCGAGGAAAACATCGGTCCTTCCGATTGGGAGCACGACGCCTGGGCGATCACCGACGCTTCCGACACCATTTACCATATCAACAATCCTTTGGACCCCGATGACGTGGACAGCTTACCCTCGCCCTACGACACCTACCTGCCCACGTTCTAATTTCCAACCAAAACGCGACCAAGTCAGCCACCGCTCCTGAAGGGGTTATTCCTGAAATGTCTCAGGGTAATGGTGTTGAGCGCGTTGATTACCGAAACGCGGACTTCCTTGGGATCCGGATCTTTAACATCGGCGCAATTTTTTCTACCGCCGTCGAAGGTCAAGCGTTGAACATCCCAGCGTTCCTTTTTTGACTTGCGCTTGTTTTTTACCGTGTAGCGCCCATTCTTCGCCTCCAGGTCGAGGTCCAGAACCTCTTCCTCGGTTTTAGTTACCACGTAGAACACAACCCGAGAAGAGCGAATGGTGTCCCAATCGATTTGCACATGGGGGCCGTTGGGGTCGGTGACGCTTTGCGCCCGCTCGATCAGTTGTTGCCGTCCGAGCGTCGTGCCGCACGCCGCCCTCACCAGCAGACGGAGCCGCGCGGGATGACTGTATACCCGTTTGTACTGGGCCGTGCTCGGCGAGGACTCCGACGCCTTCGATCCCGGTTCCGTGCCGAAGCTCCGTGTGGTCATCTTGAACTTGGGCGGTTTTTCCGGCACCCGGTAAAAGGACTGTTGCGCCCAACCGGCCAGTGAGACCATAACGAGCAAACCCAGTATGACTCCCAGTTTTCCGCGTCCATTCATCTGCATCTCCCTTTCCCTCCCGATCCTTAAGGACTCGATCCAGCGGTTCGTAGAAACCGAATTCAATACCCGGCCTCTGGCTTGCGAAACGGTTTTTCAGTATTTTGGATTGGTGTTTGCCTTTTCATTTTCCAGGTCCCCAAGCTTCCTTTCAAGCCCCACCCGCCCGGTCAGGGAACGGGATCGATATTGGATGGCCGGAGTTTTTTGCGAGAACCCATCCCAGCACAGAATTTCCTACCAGGAAGGATAGGAAGAAAACACAAAAGAAAAATGGATAGGTGATTTATTCTCCTCTTTTCTGCTTGATTCCTTTCGTGAGCTTCGCGTTTCAAAAACCGGATGTATCTGGATGGGCCCTAGTCGCCTTGGCGGTCAAAATCTTCACTCTTGTGTGGTGTTTTGGGAACTCCAAGGCGACAGTTTTCAGAGATCAGCAAGAATCAAATGTTTCAGACCTCTGATCTCTGACCTCTGTGTTCTGAAGGGATGCCGACAACCCATTTTCGGTTCACCTGGACCGGCTAGGAGGCATCCCGCTAGTTAAAGAGGAAAGCCCATTCTTCAGGGGAGAGAAGAATGGGC
>JBGTRP010000192.1:0-10235 GCA_041940685.1 Acanthopleuribacteraceae bacterium | reverse complement strand
GGCAAGTAGGCAAAGCGCATGCGCCACCCGAGGATGGTTTTCCCCCAAAATAAGCCGTCTCCCAGCGACCGCTTGCTCTAAAATGGGACGCGCCTCCCGGTAGCGTCCATAGCGGAAGTAGTGAAAGCCCATGTTGCGTTTGAACCTGGTCACGAGATGGCTGTTTTCACCGGCCAGGGTAGTGGCAAGGGCAATGGCCTCTGAAAATAGCGATTCAGCCCGCGCTGGCCGGCCGATCTCCCCGTAAACGAAAGCCACGTTGTGGAGGCTGATGGCCACATCGAGATGCGCGTTGCCGAACAAACGCCGCCGTGCCGCCAATGCCTCCTCGTAGTAAAAGGCGGTGCTTTCCAGATCGCCCATTTCATGCAGCACGAAACCGAGGTTATTGAGAGAGGTGGCCACACGCGGGTGGGTCTCTCCGTACATGCCCACCCGCATCTCCAGGCAACGGGCCTGCAGGCGGTACGCCTCCTCGTAAAAACCGAGAGCTTGCATGGTCAATGCCAACCCATTGAGGCTGATATCCACATCCGGATGCCCGGGCTGAAGCAAGCCCTCTCTCAATGACAACGCCTCTCGGAAGTGCCATTCGGCCTGGTGAAACTCATCCAAATCGTAGTAGAGCAAGGCCAGGTTATGCATGGTCATGGCGAGGTCCTGATGGTTTTGCACCCCCGAGGCCCGATCCAATTCAAGGGTCTGCCGCAACCAGCAGAGCGCTTCCTTCAGTTCCCCCCGGTCCTTCATCAAAAGGGCGAGATTGTTCATACAGGCGGCATGGATTCGAAACCCCTCAGGATTCTTTGGAGAAAAGTACTCAAGCACCTCGCGAAAGCCTTTCTCGGCGCGCTCAAGATCTCCAGCCCACTGATGAAGCGAGGCAAACCGGGCCCTTGTCCCGGCCAGCGCCGCGGGTTGATTTGCCGCGTGAAACTCGCGAATGGCCAGCGCATCGCGGTAAAGCAGATCGGCTTCCTCGTAGCGAGCCCGCCTCAAATTCCAAAGGGCGAGCGATTCCATGCTCTCCGCCAACGCCGGATCCCGGGGTTTCAACACGATGCGTCGAATGCGAAGCGCCTCAAGCAGCAGGGGTTCGGCCTTTTCGAAATCGGCCAGGTTTAAATAAATCGACCCGAGCATATGCATGAGCCTGGCGCGCACCACGGGTTGGGCTTGCAATTCGGATCGAATGGCGAGAGCGCCCTTATCGAGCACTTCCTCCAGGCGGAGATCCGGGGCGCGCACGGGCGCGGGCGTAAAATCAAGCCGATAGGGGTCCGCGCCCTCGAACATATGGGTTAACATCGCGATCACCTGCTCGGCGGCATCGCGTTCCGCGGCGGCTTTGCGCTGCATGAAGGTCATGGAAGCGGAGAAACCGATCAAAAGCAGGCTCGCCGTCAGGGTCAGAGCCAGGGGCAATCGATGCCGGCGCAGGAACTTACCCAGCAGGTAGAAAACACCGGGTTGGCGAGCCCTCACGGCATGATGGCATTCGGCATGGGCCACGTCCTCGGCCAGTTGATCGGGCGTGCGGTAGCGCTGGTCGGGATGTTTGGCCAAGGCCTTTTGCAAAACCCAATTGAGGTCGGAACGGAAGAGCCGCGCCAACTTTCGGGGCGTCTCCCCCCGGAACCAGGCCGCCTCTACCCGTTTGTGGGCTGCCAGCGATCGCCATTTGATTCCCAGATAGGGGACATCCTTGCGGCAAATATCGTCAAACATTTGGGAAATGGAGACCGCCTTTTGCCATGCGAAAGGGGTTTCCCCCAAAAGAAGCTCATACAGGATGACGCCCAGGGAATACACATCGGACCGGGCGTCCACATCGACCGGCCGATTTTTGGAATCGCGCAACCCGGCCTGTTCCGGACTCATGTAGCGGTAGGTGCCGGGTTTCTCGCCGATTCGCGTAAGCGGCCGGGAACCCTCCATGGATTTGGCGATGCCAAAATCAATGATTTTCGGTATGGGCACACCACATTCCTCGGTCACCAGGATATTGCAGGGCTTTAAATCGCGGTGGACGACACCCTTCAGATGGGCGTGCGATACGGCATCACAAACCTTGCGGAAGAGCGCCAGGCGCAACTCCGGCCGAAGCCGCCGTTTAGCGCAGTAGGCGGTTAAATCCTCTCCATCCACGTACTCCATCACAAAATAGGGAAACCCCGATTCTGTCATGCCGCAGGCGAACAGCTTGGCGATATAGGAGTGGTTCATGCGGGCCAGTAGGCGTTGTTCGGCTTGAAAGCGCTGAAAACTGGCCGTATCCAGCACGGGCATGGCCATTACCTTGAGCGCCACGGGATGTTCGGCCGCATCGGTCTGCTGAGCCAAAAAAACGGTGCCCATGCCGCCCTGGCCCAACAGCTTGGTCACCCGGTAGGGACCTATACAGCTACCGATTTTGATGCTGGAATCGAAAAGCGGCACATCCCAAAATCCGTCCTGCGGAGTCTTGGTATGAATCAGCGAACACAATTCCGCGTGGAGCCTGCTATCCTCCGTCCTGAGCCGCTCGAGCAATACTTTCCTTTGCGTGGGCCCCGCGTCCATCACCGCCTCGAACAGGTCTTGCAACCTTTGCCAGCGCGCCTGATCCATCCTTCCCTCCATCCGCCACCAGTGAATGCCATGTCAGGAACACTTGGTAGCACTATTTTCATCTATGTTTCAACTCGCGAGACAACCAATGCTTGGCAAATTGCCAAGCCCGTTTGACGGTTCTGGGCGATGAATTCAAAACGCGGGCAACCTCCTCAAGGGTGAGACCCACGATAAAACGCAAGCTCACCACCCGCGCCTTGAAGGGGTCCAACTCGTGCAACGCATCCAGTGCCTGTTCCAGGGCCAGCAGCGTATCCGGTGAAAGACGGTTCCCCTTCTCGGAGAATAAACCATCGCCCACGGCCTCATCAAACAGGAAGCAGCTGCCGTCGCCACCTCTTTTTTGCGCCTGGCGCGAACGCGCGTAGTGGCCCAGAACCTGGCGCATCATCAGGCTCACGGTGCGAAAGAAATGGAGCCGGCTTTCGAAGGCCATGGGTCGGCCGTGGTTGAAACGCTGGTAAACCTCGTGGACCAGGGCGGTGGGCTCAAGAGTTCGGTCCCATTTGTCGCGCGCCATACAGCGGCGAGCCATGTCGCGCAGATCCTGATATACAAATAGGATCAGCCGATTGAACGATTCCTCGTCCCCTCGTTGCCAGCGCCGCAGCATGGCCGTGATCTCCGACCCGCTCCTCTCTCCAAGCTTCGGTTCCATGGCGCACATGCTTCCTCCACCCTTATGACATTGACAAGAAAGGAGGCCCGGCCGCTTGGGGAGCCAGCCGGGCTCCGAGAAAATACCTCGAATCCTTATTGTTCACAACCCACGCCGCAGCCCACGTACACGAACTTGCTGCTCACGGCAATCAGGCCGCATTCATCCCGAACCTCTACTTTTACCCAATATTGGCCCGCGCTTGGGTATTGGGCGCTATAGGAAGCGGAAAGACCCACCACCGATTGACCGCCGTTGGTGTCGCTCCGGTACCAACGATAGGTGTATTGGTCTCCGCCACCAGATGGATTGGCGTAAAAGGTTCCGGTCTCTCCAATATTCAAGGCGAAATCACCACTGATATATACCGATAGCGGGTCGCCTTCATAGCAGGGACAGGCAATTTCGATGGAATCTGAACACGAGGGCGAGGTCCCGCAGTGGCTGGTCACACTGAGGGTTCCGCATGAGCCGGAAACCCACACGCAGCAACTTCCGTTTCCACTCGTGATCGTCAGGTCGCCGGTCACGGTCCAGCTATAGGTTGCGCCCGTGATGGATGGCACACAATATCGGGTAGCGCCAAAGGGCGAAGTCTGGGCCTGGCTTATTTGAAAACCGGGACAAGCAGCAAAAGCCGCCTCGCCGACCAGGAAAAATAACAGAACCACGCCCATTCCTTTTATGCTTTGCATCCGTTCCTCCTTGCTGATTTTTTTGTAACGGAAAGCGTTCCGTTTGCTTCGAGGGGAACTAGCCGAACGGACACAAAAAGGGGCCAAAAAAGTGGGCCGCGAGTTGCGGACAAATATGGTTAGCCGGTTTGGGCGGTTTCACGAGATCAAAAGGGGGCGGGTGTTTTTCAGCGAGCCTCGGTCGGCGGCTCCCGCCTGTCTCCATCTCCATCCGCCATTTTTTCCCGATAGCGCGCCAGCTTTTCTTCCGCCTTCGCCAATTGACCCGGCTCGACCTCTACCAGTTTCCGAAGGGTATCGTAGGCGTCCTTCCATTGACCGCGATCTTCCAATATGCCGGCCAATTGATGGTACAGTTGATACCGTTTCGGATTGGCGGTGAGGCCCTCGCGAAAGTGCGCTTCGGCGGCCTCGGAATCTCCCCGGCCCTTGAGTATCTCACCCAACTCGCCGAGAATCCTGGCTCTCAACGGGTCCTTAAGCTCGGCATGCGCGCGGGCCGATTCCAGAGTTATTTGCGCATCTTCCATTTGTCCCAAATCCTTTTCCGCCAGCGCCTTACTCAATAGGGTGCCCGGTGTTTGCTGTTCGGGTTCGAGCCGCCCAAGCACTTCTAGTGCGCGATCCGGATGTTTCATGTCCAAATGGAGGTCCGCGGCCATTTCCAAAAAATTCACTTTTAATTCCGCGTACTGCCCCGCGACCTTCTCATAGAATTGAATGCGGCGCGCGGGTTCGCCCGCATGTTCCAAGTATTGGGAAATGAGGCCAACGAAGAGTTCCGGAATTTCCTCTCCGGCCAGCACCTGTTCGAGGAAGGGCGCCGCATGATCGAAATGCTTGGAGCTCACCAGGTAGGAGGACATCGCGTATGGAGTGATTTCCGCCGGGTGCTCTTGGGAATACTGCGCGTAATGCTCCAAGGCCTCATCCGCCTTGCCGTTATCGATTAAAGACCGCAGAAGCGCGAGCTTCAACAAAACCGAATCGGGCTTTTGCGCCACCATTCCCTTGAGGCGCTGAAGCTTGCTGGGGTCGGCGCCCTGGACCGCGGAGGCCTGCAGCGCCTCTACCTCTTTCAGGATGCCCGGCGAGATTTTTTCCGCCTCCCTGAGGAGCGGCAACGCCTGGTCCACCCTTCCCCGCGCGGTATAGTAAATATCTAGCGCCATCACCAGATCCAAGCGTCGTGGGTCATTGCGCAATGCATCCAAAAGAACTTGGGGATCGAAATCGCCCATGGTATTCGCCTCTGCCAACAGGGAGATCACCTGGGCCTTGCGCACGCCCTTCTCATCCGGGATGGCGCGGTAGAGGGAAACGATTTCATCCTGACGCCGCAACATCAAAAACAGTCGCGTCGCGACCACGTACGCCTCGTCCCAGTCGGGGAAATCGCGGGTCAGGTTGCGCGCCACCAGCAACGCCTTTTCCTCCTGGCCGAGTCCGACCATGAGGATGCCGTATTTGCCGCGAACCTGAATGGTTTGTTGGGGTATCTGTTCGTCGCTGCCGGTCAAGTAAATGAGCTTTTCGTAGAGCGCCAAGGCTTCCTTGATCTGTTTTTTCCGCAAATAGAGATCCGCCAGTACCGACATGGCCTGGTTTCCCAAAGACCCCTCGGCCTTGAGCCGGCGCAAAAAGGCAAAGGCCTCTTCCTCCTTTCCCTCCTGGACGAGGAGATGTGCAATGCGCGCGTCTACAATATCGCGCATAAAGGAAAAGGCGCGCGCATTTTGCAGGACTTCCCTAGCCCGCACCAAGTTCCCCAGCTTCTCGTGGGCGATGCTCAGCGAGATATGAATATCCATGGGCGAAAAGGGCGAGTCGACCAAGGCTTCGCCCATTTCGGCGGCCGTCTTGTAATCTTCTACCCTAATGTAGGCGAGCATCAGCTTTCCCTGGCATACGGCCCTGGTTTCCGGCCATTTCTTCACGGCAATTTCCAGGAGCTGCTTGACCAAATCAACCTCTCCCTTGACGGAAAGCGAATCCATGAAGATGAGCAGCGACATCAGTTCCGCACGGCTCGGTTCGGCTAGTATTTCCTCTACCTTGGCGTACAATAAAGATGGGTTTTGGGCCAATTGAAAGATATGGTCTATGCCCAACTCGGCCACGGATAATTGGATGTTTTTCAAATAGGCGGGAATGGCCTCCACCTGCCCGGTTTCCACCAGCAAGTCGATCTGGATCAATCTCGCGCGGCGGTTATCGGGATCGCGATTTAACACCGCATCCACATGTTCCCTGGCGCCCTCGAAATCGCCTTTCGCGTAAAGCAATTCGGCCGCTTGCAAGCGAAGCGGATCGCTTTGCTTGGGAAAGGCGAGAATGGCGTCCGTGAGCACGGCCATGGCCCCATCCGGGTCATCGCCGGCCAGTTCGATTTCCACCGAGGCCAAACGCAGTTCCGGACTGTCGCCCAATTGGGCCCGAGTTTGGTCGTGTAGCTCTTGGGCCTCCTCAAAACAGTCGCCTTTCGCCAGGGTACGGATCAAATGGATTCGGCTTTCCAGGTTGTCTTCTAACTGGAATGCCTGCCGCGCCAGGGCCACGGCCTTTTCCTTCAAGCCGATATGACGGTAGATGATGGCGGAGACTCGCATCAAATCAGCGGCCAGGCCGCGCGCCCCCTCCTCAACCAGCACGCTGGCCATTCGATCATAAAATGCGGCAAGTTCCGCGGTGAGCCGTCTCGAATTGGACATCTCCTGGAATCGCTTGAGGGCATGATTCAATTCGCGAATGGGCGCGGGCAACTCCCGGCTATCCAAAAAACGCGAAATGCTGAACAGATAGGCGTCCTGGCTCATGGCGACCGCGGGCGCCATCTCCCCGAGACAATATTTTTCGCTTTGTTTGGCGGAGAATTGGAGCACCGCGTGCATGGCCCCGGTCACATATTCCGCACGACCGTGAAAAAAGCGTTCGCCCAGGCGCTCTTCTTCGATTTCCACGCGCTCTCGATAGTGTTGAAAGGCTTTCTTATACAGTCGATTGGTTTTTATCGGCTCCAGCTGGCGGGTTTGCGCGGCGAGATGGCTCCGTAAAATATCGTGACACTGCCAGCGGCCGGGCCCTACCTTTTTGACAAAGGATCGACCCACCAACTCGTCGAACACCCGCTTGTCGATTTCGCGCTCGAAAACATCGCGCAGAAAGCTGAGATCGAACCATTCGAACAGCGAGAGGTTGGCCGCGATATCGCGGGTCTCCTGATGTTGAAAGCGTGCGATGATGCGGTTGTAAATCCAGGAGGAGCGTTCCGCCTCTCCGCCCTCGCGGGCGAGCTTCTCCGCCTTCTCCGCCTCGGTCCGCTGCCAGCCTCCTCGCTCCAGACACATGCCCACCAATAGAGGATGGCCGCCAGTGAGCTTGATAATGGCTCGCCGGGAAGGGGCATCGTCGATGCCAACCGCATGACAAATTTCCTCGATTTCCCGGTCCGAGAAGGCTTTCAGGGACGCCAACCGCGTCTCATGGGCGGGAAACACATCCTTGGGAACCTGCTGGCCTGTCATGTAGAGACGGAACTGGGCGCAGGTCTCCCGCAGGCGGGGCGCCAGGTATTCCAGAAAGAATTGGTGCAGGTGAGGGTTCTGCATGTGTTCGGTTTCATCGAGAAACAAAACCCAAACCCGATCCTTGAGAGGATCGAGGACATCCGTCAGGATATCCAAACGGCGGCCGAGCCTTTCCAGCCGGACCACATCCCCATATTCGCCCATGTCGATGTGAAGATTATCCACCTGGGAGGCGTCCTGGATTCGTCCTCCCGAGGCGCTCATGCGGCTGTTTTTTTGATAGTGTAGGTTGAACACCTCCCCGCCGTCACGCGCCTCCAGGGCCGCGCGTTTCTTGCGGTAGGAGGCCGCGATTTTGCGGCCCAATTGCTCCACGAGCGCATCGATTCCGTCCAGCTCATGGAAACCCTGAGAGAGCTTGAGGTAGGCGTGGGGAATCTTTTCCAGCTCATGGTCGGTCAACCATTCGATCAATAGGGATTTCCCGGTCCCCGAGAGCCCATCAACCATCATGACCCAGCGGGGAGAATCCTCGCGAACCAACTCCCGAAAAGCTTCGATAATGTCATCCCGGCCGGTGAAGTGCTTCAGGGGATGAAAGGCTTCCATTCCAAAAGACCTTCAGGAATCCTGGCTGACGTCGCGCACCCGCGCGCCGTCCTTAGCGGCCATTTTCTGGTCGATGCCGGCCCTGTTCGCCTCCTGCCGCGCGCCCTCGATGACCGCGCCCTCGCCGGAGGCTTCCATGACCTGGGAGCTTCTGGGTTGTTCCTTGTGGCCCACCTCGATACTGTGCTTCCCGGAACGGAGAACCAAACGACCGCCAATCAAAAGGGCGAGCACTACCACGATGACAATACCGATCACGACAGTATCCGACATAAAATCCTTCCTTTTCAAATAACGGTGCAATCACATTAATATAGCGCATCGCGGGGCTTCTGGAAATGTTCCTAAAAAAAACCGAGAACCAGGGAGGCTTTTAGAAAAAACCCGAATCGCGATTCTCCTCGCACGTCCGCGATTGAGCGGACCTCCGTCTCGTAAGGGCGTCCAACCTACCGCGAAACGCCGGTCCGGCGAACATCGCCAATATGCCGAACAGCAACAACCCGCACGCGAATGCAACGGCCCGAGCACCGATTCCATCCATCAAGCTTCCGACCCAATAAGCCAGTACCAGGTAGGGTCCGCTTTTGAGAAGGGCAAAAGCGGAAAGCCGGGTCGCGCGATTGGAGGCCCGTGCGTGGCGATTGATGATTTCAGACTCGTAATTGGCCAGCATGGCCCGCGCTCCGTAGCGGAACATGACGGTGGCGCCGCCCGCGATCAGGCCCAACCAGGGCGATAGGCAAAAACTAAGCGCGGAAAGGGCGAAGAGCGCCAGGATCAAAGCCACCACGCGTTCCCTTGCCACGCAACCTCCCCATTTGGAGGCCATGGCCGCGAGAAGATACACACCGGCGAACAGCCAGCCCAATTGAGTCTCACGAAAGCCGAAGGCCACGGCCAGCACGTCGTCGAGAACCTCTTCGCCGATCACCATCACCATGCCCGCCAGGATGAGTAAGGCAATCAGATTGCGCGAACGCAGAGGTCGCATCAAGTCAGCCAAGCCATCCAGGGTTTGGCGCAGAAACCGCATCGCGCTCAGGCTGCTTCGATCCCGCGATGGCGGTTCGCGCAGAAAACAGGTAATTAAAAAACCAAGAGCGAAGGTCAGAGCGGTTGCCCAATAGGGCGCCCGAGGGCTCCAGGCATAGAGATAACCACCACAGACGCAAGTCACCGCGAGACAAAGCCAGTTCATAGCGGCAATGGCGGAAAGCGTACGGAGATACAGCTCTGACCGGCCCTCGGCCTCCAGGGAATCGTAAAGCAGAGCCTCGAAGCTGCCGGAATAGAACGCCTTGCCGGCAATAAAGATCAGCACCCCCGCGCACAGACCGCCAAAGCCCTTGGCGCTCGCCAGGAAAATCATGCCCGTGGCGTAGAGCGCAAAGGCGGCTTGCAGGGAACGCTTGCGGCCGACCAGGTCGGCAAGCGCGCCGCTGGGAATCTCCAGGGCAAAAGCGGTCAGCATCATCAATGTTTCGATGAGCCCGATGCCCGCGAAATTGGTAAAACGCAGGTAATACAATACCCAAATACCCAATCCGAAGCGAGCGCCATGGATCGCGGAAAGCACGAAGGCGAGCGAAATATTGGCCCGCATGCCTCAACGCCTCCCCAAGAGGCCGTCTCCGCAACTTCCTGGGAGATTCGCCCGGCCCAAGCGGCGCTCAGTTGGAGGCCGGTTGGAGCAGTAACTCATGTTGCGCTGGGCCGGGCAAAAAGGGCGTAGGCTCGCCATCGGCCCAGGCCTCGAAACCGGCTTGGTAGAAGGGCGAAAGCGGGTGGCCGCTCTGACCGCCCGGCATATGGAATATCCCATTTTCTTCCTGGCCCGGGGAAACGACGAGCCGTTCCGAGGCGCCGAAGCCGCTGGCCTGAACGCGCGGCATATTGCCATCTCCCGGCAATTGCCGAGCGGGAAAGTTCAGGCGCTCTCCGAAATAGGGCATTCCATCGCTCATGGGATGCTTGATATGAACCCTATTGGCCTGGCCCCAGGTCTTTTCGGCAAGCGCGCCACCATCCTCTAGCAGTTCCGCGAGGCTCTGATCGAAGCAATCCAAAAGCCAGGAATCCCAAGTGGCGTGGTCGGGATGTAGCAGGTGTGCCGGTTTCGCCTCGATCAAC
>JBGTRP010000191.1:0-10278 GCA_041940685.1 Acanthopleuribacteraceae bacterium | reverse complement strand
AAACAGGAAGGTGCCCAGGCGCCAGCCGCCGGCGCCGCACCATTTGCTCAGGCCGCCGCTGACGATGGTCCCCTCCGGGTAAAAGCTGGCGATGGAAACATGCTTGCCCTCAAAGTGCAACTCGCCGTAGATTTCATCGGAAAGCAGGATGAGTTCGTGTTTGCGCGCTACCTCGGCAAGGTCCGCGAGTTCGTTCTCGCGATAGCTGCAGCCCGAGGGGTTGCAGGGATAATTGAGGATAACAAGCCTGGGGCAATCCTTGTCCTCGGAGCAAAAACGGTCAAGTTCCTCGGCGGTGAGGCACCAACGATGGGCGGCGTCCGTGGGCAACCAACGGACATGACGGCCGATGATGTGGGCCTGGGGCGCGTAGGAAACCCAGCTTGGCGTGGGAATGACCAACTCACCCTGGTAAACCAATTGCAAGAGGAACATGAGCTCCTTGGAGCCCGGTCCGATCAGCACCCGTTCGCTGGAGCATGGGATTCCCAAGGTCCTTTGGTGAAAGCCGGCCACCGATTTCTTTAGCGCGGGTAGACCCTTTACCGGCAGATAATCTTTTTCATGCGCATGTTCTCGCAGGGCCTCGACTACCACCTCGGGTACGGGAAAGGGCGATTGACCCAGACCAAGGCGATAAACCTTCTTTCCCTCTTGTTGCAAGCGTTTGGAAAGCTCATTGATGCCCAGGGTCGCGGATAGCTTTAATCCCCTTACGTTGAGGTTTAGGTTGCGTTTGGCCGCCATCATCGACATGCTTCACCGCCTGTAGAATTCGGGGTTTTGAGTGGTAGAAGTGAGTAGAGGTTAGCCCAGCCGAAAAGCGATTGTCCAGCTTTGTTTCACGCTTTGTGCGATAGGCCCCTTATGATTTGGAGGAGGGTAGGTTGGTCAGCGTTCTTCCCGCGATATCCGCGCTCAGACCCCAAAGCAGGAGCGCCAGGTAATCTCCGAAGGGCGAGGCGCCGAAGGTGGCGCCTCCCACGATATAATGGGTGTTGAGCCCGATAAAACCCAGAAACAGAAGGAAGAACAGTTTCATTGTGGGGCGCAAGAGCCAATAGGTCGTTTCCGCCCAGAGCTTGGGCAGTGTGACGACCAGGAACCTTCTCAGTGAAAAGGCCCTTTTCCCAGGCCCACCGTTTCCCCTAGAATTCTTTTGCGTGGCCTTTTCCTCGGCCGCGGGAACGGGTCGCGCGATCTCCGGAAGCGCTTTCATCATGGATGAGGGAAGGTTTTTGAGAAACTCCTCGATTTTCTTGATGTCCTCAGACGCATCCTCGGCCAGACCGATTTTGTTGCGAGTCGCCAGGATCAGCGCCCGCAGAGTTTTTACGTCGGGATGCTCCGTGCCCATTCCTTCAAGTTGGGTCTCCCATCCACGCAATTGCGCCAGATGCTCGCGGCGCTGATCCAGAGCTTCGAGCCGATCGTCGATTTCGTCTAAATTACCCGCGTACACGTCGTTGCGGAGCTTTTTCAATTGGCGGCGCAGTTGATCGGCATCCTCGGGATGAACGCCGGATAGGCGGAGCTCGACCTGATTGAGCTTACCCAAGGCTTCGGATTGGGGTTTGCCCCGTTCCTGCATGTACTTGACCAGTTGACCGAGCAGGATTCCGATCAGGATAGCGAGCAAGGGCCAGAGCGGTCCCTCGCGCACATCCATTTTCAAGGGTAGGGAAAGCGGCTGTTCCGCGTCTTCAAAAAAGAGACGCAACTCACCCTCATAATGACCGGGATGAAGCGCGCCGCGTTCTATTTGAAGCGACATGACGCCATCGCGCTTGGGTTCGAAGGTTCGGGTCGCGGGCTCCAACCTCAATGTTTCCTTACCGAGCCCCATTCCTGAACTGGCCCGGACCTTCATCGTCGTGTCCGCCAGGGTCGCCCGGAGCTTGCCGGCATTGAAAAGATGGATCGGCTGCTTATCCAAAAATGCGGATGCCGGCAACAACCGGCGCGCCAGCCATAGGAGCGGCCCCTTATCCACGTTGACCAGTTCCAGCGCAACCTCGGCCTCCTTGCCCAGGGTTTCCATTTTGGGGCGCTCTTTGGCAATCAGTTTAAGGGGAATATCCAGCGCCTGTTCTGGATGTTCCTTGGGCATCAGCCTTAGTTTGGCCTCGTAGGCGCCGGGCTCATTGACTTCCTTGATCTCAATACTGAGAGGGACAGGAATATCCTTGCTCAGACTGAGTTTTTCGGGGACCGAAATTTTGTCCGCGGCAATGCGCTCATTGCTGTCTTGCCGTTTCAGATCTTCGGTGAAGATCAGCAATTCCGCAATATCCGCATCCCGCGTGATGAGTTGCGTGGTGGCGCGGAAGCCAGCGTCTTTCTGCAGCCAACCTTCCAGCGTTAAGGGTAGATCCCGCGAGTCAATTTCCAGCTTGGGTAGGGTTTCCTGGTCCATGCCAAACAAAAAACCGCATAACAAGATTCCAAACAGTGCGTTGGGGAAAAAGCGTTTCAAGGCAGGTCCTCCTCGGAATTTACTTGACCACTGGCGTACCCATCCGAATGCCGCTGGGCGCGTAAAGCGCATACAGAAGTCCCATGGGGTTGTAGTGTACCTTCATGAATTCCCGGTTGACCCGCAACATGGCCTCTCCCACCCACTCGCCGCGCATCAGACGAGGGAGGAGCTTGTCCGCGTAAGCTTCCGCGAATAGCTCGGGGATGGGACATTCCGTGCCAATCACGCCTCTTGCCCCCAGGCGCCGGAAATCAGCGATGAGGCTCATATAGCTCCGGTGGTCGTAGGCGCCCGTACCACATCCGGAGAGCAATACCAGCGGCTTTTGTGTCCACCGGGAAGTGCAGGTTTCCAGGAAATTACCGTCGATCGTTCCATCGCTCATTTGGAGAATGGGTTGTTTCATTTGCGGACCCAATCCCGCGTGAGTATAAAAGTAAATCAAGCTCAGGTTTGGGCCCTGGTCGAGCCAGCAGGTCTCCATGGCGTCCAGATCCTCGGCCGTGTGGATGACCACCTGCCCCATGCCCTCGATTTTCTGCAGATGTTTACGCCAAAGCCGGAAATCGCGATAGACATTGAAGCTCACATGAAGCGGGTTCAGGTTGTCGATGGTCTGGACGAGCGGTTGCGCCGCGCTTGCGCCTTCCCCCGACCAACAGGGCATTTGCTCCACCGGGTAACGAATCCCCCAAAACCCGTGGGGACAAACGGTCCGGGCATTTTCCCGGAATGGGCAGCCGGTACAATCTTCATCATGGTTCCGGGAATGGGCGCAAACTAGGGTCTTCCCAGGGCGATAACGCACAGGCCGCTCGTAGAGCAGCGCCCAGGGCAGGGTCACCACGCCGAATACCGGGTTGACCTGAATGACATCGCCAGGCCTCATCCGCGGCTCCAGCGGCCGGTCGTTTCTGCCTTGATTCAGGGTTTGCCGATCTTTTGGAAAGAGCGCTCGATAGAAGGTACGGCCCGCGTGGGCAAGCCGGGGCAACCAGCAATCAAGCCGCTCGGGGGTTCCATTGAGCACCCATTCATAGCCCTCGCGCGCGGGTCCCTCCGCATGAGGGTCTCCGGTGACCATCAGCCCGAGGGTCTCGCGAGCGCCCTTGATGAGGTTGCCCAGAGCCGATTGGGTGAGATTGCTGTCGTAGCAGGCCAGGGGCTGGTGGCCTCCCGTGCGGTCGATGAAGCGAAAGTCGATGTCCTGGTTTTCGCTGTCCCGTTCGACCACGATGGTCAAAAAACGTTCGGGCAATTTGGCGAGGCCTTCCCGTTCCAGGCTCTCGGTCACCGTGAAGCTGATGAAGGCATGTTGAGCCGGCTTCCCCTGGGCCTTGGCGTCTTGTTCCTCCCGGCCAACCTGGACGTCTACCCGGCAGGATTGCAGCAGATGGCCTCGGTAGAACGTGTCTATTTGCAGGCTAGCCATTGGCTTTGGCCGGCGGACGCGAATTCCAAAATCAACGCGGGCCGCCCGCGCGGGGCTTGGTAAACCCAATGTTTTCACCCCGGGGAGCACGTAAAAATCTCGTGAGGAGACTACCACGGTAATCGGCAGCCCCTGCTTGTCTTGTAGCGCGGACCCCAGGGCTTTTCCTGGAAAAGCTTCGCCCTCGCGGATCAGACCGCGGCGCTTGGGTCCTATTTCGACCATGAGGTCATAATCTTTTCTGTAGGAGAGCGCTCGCCTCGGGGGTAAAGGATCCCGATCACCGGCTCTGGTGAACCATGTATTGAGAAAAGGTTTTTGGTCATTGGACGCGGGTTTCGCGCTTGGAGCCGGTCGACCTGGCGCCTCATCTTCTCCCTCCAACTCCTTTTCCGGCTCCGGCGGATGCGTTTTCACCTCTTCATCCCCGGGCAAGGCCAACCCGTAACCCTTCTTGTCTTTTGAGTCGTACTGATCATCGTCATGAAGGTTCGGTTTCTCGGCCTTATGGTTTTGCTCCTGATGGCCTACTGACAGGTTTCCCAGAAGTGAAAAATCGGCCTCCGCGCCGGAGGTCTTAGATGTGGAGCCACGAAAAATTTTATGGATGAAATTTCTAAGCGGATAGGAAGGCCGAGGCAGCTTTTTGGCCAGGTGCACAAGGAGCTTGCCCGTGATGGCCTGAACGCTTGTGCCGGTGAGGGTGGTGGAAATTGGAGCGCCCGTGAGACGCATCAGCTCGGCGAGCGTTCCAAGATCGGGTTCCCCCAACTCCCTGGATGCTCTTTGGAAAAACCAAATGGTAGTTTCCCGCCATGGGTACTGATTTCCAGGTGGGTCCTCTCCATAGCGGGCAAACAATTCGGCCGCAATCTTTCTGGTTCTAGGCGGCGCCTTTTCCCATCCTAGGTTCTTTGGCTGGTTGGCGGTTAAAAACAAAAAAAGCAGCAGTTCTTTGTCTTTTTTTTGCAAGCGGTTCCCCCGGCTGGAAAATAAGGACTTTATCCGAACCTAGAATTGCGGTCCAATCGGGTTCTACTGTGATCTATGCCAGTGCTGGCCACATTATAGGCATGAATTTGGACGGGGTGTTCAAATTAAAATCACACTGGAGTTGGGTGACCAAGTCGCGGTTGGGTTAGGGCAAGGCACAGAGGGCGCGCCTGGTTCGGGAGGGGATCATTGTTTTGATTGCGGTTCGGCGCGGAATGAGGTTGAACGGGGAGGGCGGTGGTTTTGGGACCTGGCGGTCTTCTTGATCGTCAATTTTTTGGAGGCCCTGGCCGCCTCGCTGGCAGCCAAATGAAAAAGGACTCCACCGTGGGAGCCCTTGATAGCTTGATGCGAACGAAATCGTCAAGCCTTGGCGCGGCTGAAGCGCACCAGGCGGGACGCCTCGCCGCGGGTTCGGTAAACCCGAATTTCGGGTGGCCGGCATCTAAGAGTCAAAAAGTCAGATTCCAGATGCCGGATTCAAATTCCAATATCCTGTTCTTCCAGCATCTGGTCCGGTCGCTGGAGCCCGCCCCTTGGTTTGGCAGAACGCCGCAAGAGATCTGACTCCAGCCTCCGCGGCGCTTAGGGAATGACCCGAACCTGAACTCGGGCCACGGGTCCGCGCCAGTCATACTCGGAAGCGGCGATATCGCCAATGCCGTGAATGCCGTTGCTGATGTAAATGAAACCCTCGGCCCCGCCAGTGACGCGGACGCCGCCGCTGCCGCAGGGCGGGCCTGGAATATCATCGCAGCTCTCGGTATTCGCCTCGCTGCCCGCGTCATAGGCGTCGGCCAAAACGGTGACGCCGCCACCGAACCCGGCCTTGAAACGAAAGGCGGGCACCTCAAGGCTGTTGACCGCGAAAAATGTGTCGTTGGTAATGACCAGCATGCCGACCACGCTGACATGATCAAAGCCGAACTGGCCGCCAACCTCCAGGGTCACGGATTGACCTGGAAGCAGGGGACCACCCGCGGAGGCCGCGTCCCAGATGAGGTCGCTTTCCCCGGCAAGCGAGACCAGGCCGCTGTTGTCGCCGTCTTCCGCCATCAGGTACAACGCGGGTATGGCGGGTTGCCCGGCCTCGAAAAGGCGAATGCTTTCGTTGTGGCTGACCGCTAAGGGCGGTGAGAAAATCTGACTTTTGGTTAGATTGGTGATGGTGATTTCGTAAGAATAAGCCGAGTTCGGGCCATTTTGGGCAAATGCCAAAGCGGTAAAAAAGGAAAGCGAGAGTGCTAGACTTTTCATGGGAAACTCCTCTAATTTCAGAATGGGTTGATTCGCGATATAAAATCTTGCGAACCATCGACAAGACGATGCTTTAGAACACCACACGCGACTCACCTCTTCCTCATCGGGGCATTACCAAATGGTAATTTGGGCGGATCTCCCGCGAGGGCGGGGGTTGGCGGCGGGTTACGGATTGATAATTTTTTCCAAGGGCCAAACATGTTACTTAAAGGAGGTTGGGCGCCTATGCTCCAGGAGAATCAAATGCGATTGCTGCTCGTGGAGGACGATGACAAATTAGCGGAATACCTGATCAAGGGTTTCCAGGAGGCAGGCTTTCAGGTGGACCGCGCGAGCAATGGTCCGGATGGCCTGGCCCTGGCCAAGCTCTCCTTTTTTGACGCGGGAATCGTGGATGTGATGTTGCCCGGACTGGACGGCTTTTCACTCATCGAGAACCTGCGCCGCGAGAAATTCACCACTCCATTGCTGATCCTTAGCGCCAGGCAAAGCGTGGACGACAGGGTAACCGGCCTGCGCGCGGGCGGTGACGATTATCTCGTCAAACCCTTCTCCTTTACCGAATTGCTGGAGCGAATTCATGCTCTGATTCGGCGCGCTCGGGGGCATGGCGAATCAACCAGCCTGCGGGCCGGTGAGCTGTCGCTGGATTTCACCACCCGCGAGGTGCGGCGCGAGGGCCAAAAGATTGAGCTTCAAAACCGCGAATTCGAATTGCTGGCGTATTTGATGCGCAACCAGGGTCGGGTGGTCTCCAAAACCATGATTATCGAAAATGTTTGGAATTTTAACTTCGATCCCCACACCAACATCGTGGAAGCCCGTATGTCCAAGCTACGCGAGAAAGTAGATAAACCCTTCAAGGCCAAAATGATCCACACTTTGCGTGGGGCGGGTTATGTCCTGCGAAAGGAATCCTAGCCCCGTTGCGGCGAGGCCGCGTTGATGGCAGGATGTGCTAGGTTTTTTGGATTTTCCCCATGAGGGCCCCGTCGCGGGCCGGCGGCCCCGCCCGGTAAAGAGGATGTTTTTTGATTCGCACCCTGACGTTTCGCATTTTGGTAGGCGGTTTGGCGGGCTTTTTGGTGAGCGCCCTGCTCTCGTTCTGGTTTTTGGGCCATTTGTTGGAAGCCTACCTACTCAAGCGCGTGGACCGCTCATTACTGACGGAGGCCGTGGATGTGGGCGCGGCATTGGAAAAATCGGGCCGCCTTGAACCCCAAGAGGTGAGCGCTGAGCTGGAGCGTTATGGCCATACCCATGGGATCGCGGACAGTTTTTTTCTGGTCTATACCGAGGAGGGATCGCTTTTCGCCCACTCCAACCTGGATCATTGGCCCCAATTGAAACTGCAATGGCCCGCGCCGCAAGCGCGGGGCCGCCTATTCGATTGGGAAACCCGGGTCTGGCGGGGAAGGCCCGCGGGCGTCCGCTCCGTGGTTTTTCGCCATCCGGAAGGGTTTCGACTGCGAATTGGATTCGACCTCGCCGAAACCGAGGGAATCCTGCGCATGGGTCGCTGGGTGTTCGGCGGCGCCATGGCCTTCGTCATGCTGGTGGGCTCGCTTTGGGGCTGGATTGCCGTGAGGCGTTCCTTGCGGGGCATGAAGGATGTAAGCGCCCTGGCGGCCCATGTGACCGAGCGCATGAATTTTTCCGATCGGGCGCCCGAACTCACGGGCAGCGAGGAAACCGATCGCCTGGCCAAAGCCTTCAACACCATGTTGAACAAGGTGGAGGCGTTGATCCAAAACCAAAAGGCGATCATGGACAATATCGCCCATGACATTCGTTCACCCGTGGCTCGGATGCGCGCCGGGGCCGAACGCTTATTGTCGCGGTCGGATCAGGCAGAGCTCGCCGGTCGGGTTATCGAGGAATGTGACCGCATTTTGAACCTGGTCAACACCCTGCTGGAAATTTCTGCCACCGAGGCGGGTATCATGCGCTGGGATTTGCGACCGCTCGACCCGGCCGAGGTGGTTCGCGACGCCGCGGAACTCTTCGCGCCCGTCATCGAAACCAAATCGCTAGAACTGAAGCTGCAATTGCAATCGGATCTATGTGTGAATGCCGACGAACGGGTTTTCCAAAGAGTGGTTTCCAATCTGCTGGACAATGCCATCAAGTACACGGAACCCGGTGGGCGAATCGCCATCCTGCTTTCCCGTGAGGGGGCCCTGATGGATTTGGTCGTGGAGGATAGCGGGGAAGGGATCCCGGAGAGCGAGTTGCCCGCCATTTTCGATCGCTTCTACCGCGGCGATACCAGCCGCAGCAAGCCGGGCAGCGGACTCGGTCTGAGTTTTTGTCAGGCCGCGGTGCAGGCCATGAAAGGCCAAATCACTTGTTCCAGCCAACTGGGAATAGGCAGCAGCTTCAGCGTTCGCTTGCCTCTTTTGGAAGGCCCGGAGAAACCATTCTAAGGCCAACCTGTCGGATGAATCAGACCTCCGGATTTCAAGCTCAATTTCGTATTATTCCCTTACTCGCAAGATTTTTAGGTTGAGTTTTTTGACGTCTTCCCTGTGCTCCGCGCTTACGTATCCGATAAAACCCGGATTGCGTTCCACGAAAACCAGCATGTAGGCCGCGTTGGATACCGAAAGAGGCGGTTTTTCCCCCCCGCGAATCCTTTGTTCCAACCAGTAGTTATCCAAATCAAAATCTTCGCTGAAAAGGGTTTGCTCGAAACGGTTTCGCACCGAATCTCCCGGACCGAGTTGGATGGGCGTGAGGGTAAAGGAACCCAGTCGATCCAGCTTTTTTAAATAAATTTGCCGCAGTTGGAGGATGGTGATCGAATCAACCGGGAGGTCCATTGCGGCGATGATTAGTATTCGCCCGTTTTCTAGCGGGCCTCCCCAATACCAGAGAAGGCAGAGCAGGCAACCTGTCATGAACCTTACCTAGCGCCTATTCCAAAACATCTTGCTTCCCGAGGAAACCGATCCGGAGGGAGAGTGGATATGTGCGAATTTTGCCGAACCCAAGTTGGGAACGTCTTGAATTCTGGTTTTATTCACCGCTTCTCCATTTTCTGCTCGGCTCGTGGCTGGTGGCAGCGCTACCGGAACATATACCCCATCCATACAGACCATTCCGCATATCCGGGGACGCCCGTGTTCAGCTGCCGGTGATGGGCGACCTCCAGTCGGGCGCGCAGCCGTTGTAGGGGCCGGTACCCGAGGGTCAGGGTGTGTACCTGATGTTTCACCACCGCGTCCTCCAACAGGTCATCGGAGAGATCGAAGCGGTAGTTGAGGTAAATGTCCTTGCGCGGTTGCCATTTTAACTTGGAATAGTAGCCGCTGATATGGCGTTCGCGGTCCCGGTCCAAGAAAAGGTACTCGGTTCGCCAGAGCAACTTGTGGGCAAAAAGGTAGATATCGCTGTAGGCCAGGTAGGCCTCGCGTTCGCCGGGCAGCCTGTCGTAGAGCCCCCCCTCGGAACGAAAATCGTGAAAGAACAACCCGGTTTTCCATCGCTCGTGAACATTTAGGCTGATATCCGCGCCAAAGCCCAGGCGATCTTCCTGAGCCGTGAGGATTTCGCGGTTTTCACCTCCATGGGATAAAAAGAGAGAATAGTCCCACTCCAAAAGGCCGGTGACCTTTTTCCCCAAAAACTCCAAGCCCTCGGATTGGATAGGAAAATAATTTTTTTCCTCGATGACCGGTTTGCGGGTGGTATCCACGGTAAAGGACCAGCGCATTTGCTGCCAGAGCCCCGCCGGCGTGTTGTACCTGCCCAGCCGCAGCTTGAAGGGGACGCCTAGTCGGTATTCCAGATAAGCGCGCTCCACCTGGGTTTCATTCTCCTGCTGAATGCCGGTGATGCGCGAATCGCTGAGGTGGCTGACCTCGAAGAAACCACGCCACCGGTTGGACAAGATTGCATCCAGGTACAGGTAGAGGTGGGGGATATCCCATTCCGCATCGCCGACCTCATTGTCGCTGTAGGCGGCGTCGAGCCAACCGCCGAGCGAGATTTGGGGCGAGCCGGAGAGACTGTTCTCATCGGGATTCCCGCGAAGGCCTTCGGTTTCTTGGGCCGGGACCCAGGTGGAAACTCCTGCAAGGCCCAACAAAAGCCATATTCTGAGCATGCCGGC
>JBGTRP010000190.1:0-10430 GCA_041940685.1 Acanthopleuribacteraceae bacterium | reverse complement strand
TTCTTCGTCATCGGCCGCTTCTGCTTTGACCACCAGTGTTTTTACCGTTTGCGTGGCGTCGACCTTGAGGAACGCTGCGACGTCATCGATGGTGCGCTGATCCGGCGTTGCCACTTCGGTCAGTGGTTGGGCCGCAGCGGGTCGTTCGCCACGAGGGGCGATGGCTTCTGCCTTTTCAATATTGGCGGCGTAATCACTGCCGGTACTGAAGACGATGTCGTCTTCGCCGGAGCTGGCAAGCACGTGGAATTCATGGGAAGAGCTGCCCCCAATGGAGCCGGAGTCTGCCTGAACCGGGCGGTAATCGAGGCCCAGTCGGTCGAAGATGGCGCAGTAGGTTCCGTGCATGACCTGATAGGTTTCGTCGAGGGATTCCTGGTTCAGGTGAAAGGAATAGGCGTCCTTCATCAGGAACTCCCGTGCGCGCATGACCCCGAAGCGGGGGCGGCGTTCATCGCGGAATTTGGTCTGAATCTGATACAACGTGACCGGTAGTTGCTTATAGCTGTTGACGTACGCCCGGACGATATCGGTGACCACCTCTTCATGAGTCGGGCCCAGGCAGTAATCGTTGTCTTTGCGGTCCTTGAAGCGAAGGAGCTCTTTTCCATAATCGCGCCAACGCCCGCTTTCCACCCACAAATTGGCCGGCTGAACCACGGGCATCATCAGTTCCTGACAACCCACCGCATCCAGCTCTTCTCTGACGATATTTTCGATCTTGCGCAGGGAGCGCAGGGCGAGCGGTAAGTATGAGTAAATGCCCGAGGTGAGCTGCTTGATCATGCAGGTGCGCAGCATCAGGATATGGGAGGTGACCACGGCCTCTTTCGGGGTTTCCTTAAGGGTATTGAGCAAAAATGAGGAACGTTTCATGTATTTCGATCTCCTTGGCGGCAAAAGAAAGGCGCGAAACCCTGAAAGGGCTAGAATTGTAACACAATGCCAAAAGCGGTTTCCAGCTCCAATCTCCGCCAGAAAACGGTGGAAAAAGGCCGTAAATTTGGGCCTCGTTCCACACTCTTAATAGGGCTAGAAACGACTGGCCGCGAGGTTCAAACAGGACTCCAGGACATCCCAACATCTTTCCAACTCATCCTCCTCGATGCAGTAAGGAGGAAGCAGGTACAACACATTGCCAAGCGGCCGCAAAAGCACGCCTTCGTCCAGCGCATGGCGGTACATCATCGGCCCGATGGGAGAGAGGTACCCGCCCTCAGGGTTTTTGATTTCCACCGCGGCAATGGTGCCGCATTGGCGCGCATCCACCAGGATTTCACGATGGCCCAAACGCTCCAGTCGACGCCGATGGATGGCCTCCACGCGGGCCCAGCTTTCGGCGAGCCGGGGCGACTTGCAAAGCTCCAAGTTCGCCAATGCGGCGGCGCAAGTAATCGGGTTGGCGGTAAAACTATGGCCGTGAAAAAAGGTTTTGGCGCGGTCATCGGAAAGAAAAGATTCGTAAATCGGTTCGCTCGCCAGCGTTACCGAAAGCGGCAGCATGCCACCCGTCAATCCCTTGGAAAGGCATACCAGGTCCGGCGACAACCCCAGCTTTTCCATGGCGAAAAGCGCCCCGGTTCTGCCGAACCCGGTCATCACCTCATCGAAAATGAGGTAGATTCCGCGTTCGCGGGTCATTGCCGCGATTTGCTTTAAGGCTTCCTCCGGCCAGACGATCATCCCACCGGCTCCCTGAACCAGCGGCTCCACGATCACGCCGGCGAGCCGGTCGCCAAAACGGTCGATCTTCCGGGTGAAGTCCTGCAGGAAGGCATCCGCTCCCGCCCCGGAAAAGGTAGGATGCGCCGCGCGCACCACCTGGAACATCATATCGGAATAGGCTTGGGTGAACACGCTTTCCCCACCCACGCTCATGGCGCCCACCGTATCGCCGTGGTATGCATGCTCGAAGGCCAGGAACAGATTCCTGTGGGCTCGCCCGGTCTGGCGGCAGCTTTGAATCGCCATTTTCAGCGCCACCTCCACCGCGGTGGAGCCGTCATCGGAGAAAAACACCCGCGTCAAAGCTCGCGGCGTAACCGCCATCAACCCCTCGGCCAAGGCCTCCGCCTTGGGATGGGTAAAACCCGCAAAAATGACCTGGTCCAGCCGCCCGGCCTGTTCCCGAATCGCTTCCACAATCTCGGGGCAGCAATGGCCGTGGGTGATCACCCACCAACTCGAGATGGCGTCGATCAGACTGGAGCCGTCTTCCAGTTCCAGGCGGCAGCCCGACGCGGCGCGCACCATTGGAAAACCGACCGCATCTTTCATTTGCGTAAAAGGATGCCAGATGGGTGATGATGAAGCCGCCATTTTTCCTCCTCATATTCTCATTCAGCTTTGTTTTTTCTTCTAAAACGCCTATACAGGAAAAGCCGGCTAAACGATACATGGTTTTTTGGTATAATGAAGCAGATCCGCCGCCGGTTTCGAGCCGGCCTCATTCCAAAACGCAAAATCTGATTCCCCGCCCAGCCCATATCGGGGAATTACTACCAGACCCGTGGGAGCAATGCAATGGCCGATTCCGTCGATTTCTCTTTTCTTCATGAAGTATCAGACGGCGATAAGGAGTTCGAGAAGGAATTGATCGAGCTCTACCTTGAGGATGTGGTCGGCCACCTCCAAAGCCTGAAGAAGCTGCGGGATGATGGCTCACACGACCCGGTGCGGCAAGCCGCTCACAGCATTAAAGGCAGCAGCGCCAATCTAGGCGCCTCACTGATGAAAAACCGCGCCGAGGAATTGGAAAACATTGCCAGGCAGGGTCAAGGCGCCTGGGGAACCGAATTGAAAGCTCTCGAGGCGGCCTTCGCGACCACTAAAAGCGAATTCGAAAATTACCTGCGTACCCTGAATCACTAATACCTTCGCGACCCGCCCGCCCACCATCCGCGGACATTCCCGAACCCATAGCTCCACCCTCCCCCGGCCCTGTAGCCGAAAAAACCAGAAACCCATCCATGGATAGCGCTTCCATCAACCATTTGTTGTATGCATCACAATATTTTGGTAAAAGCGAGCCCATGATGGAGGGGGTCTCCGACATGCAAGGACCTCATCCCCAGAGCCTTACCAAATCCAATGCAGACAAGGAGCATCTCCTTCATGCTCGCTTTCCTAAAATTCGTCCATATCATCGCGGCCATGGTGTATTTCGGCCTTCCAATCGCCTTCGGCCGCTGGTTGCGGGCAGCGCTCGCGGACCCAACGGGAGCGAGCCTCCGCGAAACGCTGAAAAAAATGCGAATGTTCACCTTTCTTCACTTGAACTTCTGCGCCATTTTGATCCTCGTAACCGGTTCAGAAATGGTGCGCGGCGGCCTCTATTCATGGAGCCAGACCTGGGTCTGGCTATCCCTGGCCCTGCTCGCGGTGACCGTGATAAACCTGAACCTCAACCTGGGCCGCGTACTGCCCCAAAAGATCGCAACTCCGATCGACAAGGCCTTGGTCAAGCGAATGCGTATCCGGATCGCATGGTTTTCCGCCAGCCACCATACCCTGGTTACCCTTTTGGCCGCCCTCATGGTTTATAAACCCTAACGCGATTCTTTTTCGAGAAAGTCTTTCCATGCGAGCATACCCTCCCCATCCAGGCGCAACCCCAGCGCCCGATCACGGCTTTCCAAGACGCTACCCTCTCCACCCGATGCAAGGAGGTTGCGGATGAAGTGCCCAACCTGTCGTAGCTCCTCCTTTCGGCTTTCCCATAGAAGAACGAGCGAACGCTTGTGTTCCTTCTTCTTTCCATTTCGTCCCTATCGCTGCAACGCCTGTGAGCGAAGGGTCTGGGGGTTTGACCGACCCATGATAACCTTGCCGCGTTTCCTGGTGGCGGTCGCGCTGATCCTGGTGGTATTCACATTCGTTGCAAATTTCTGGTTGGCCCTTCAATCGGCGCAATCGCGAAGCGACCTTGCCTCGGAAACTCCCGCGCAAACCAATCAGGTGAGCAGAGGCAGTATTCGGCCGGACGGCGAGAAGACGAGGGACATCTCGAACAGAACGGAGCCCGAGGCGGGCGCCAGCGAGGATCACGAGACGGCTTTAGGCCAGGATCGACACCCCAAAAGCGGGCAAACCACCGCTACCTCTCCCCAAACACGGCTTCCGCTGGCGGAATCAACCTCTACGGAGGAAAAAAATTCCGAGCAGCCCGAAATTCCGAAAACCCCTAACTCCCTACCCAACTCGCGGAAGGACGAGGGAAGCTATTTGCTGCAGCGGTTGGAGGTTCGCGACGGGGAAGGACATATCGAAATCATCCTCGGCGCAAACGCCTTCCCGCGAGAGCCGAGGCTTTTCTATATCGAGGCCAAAAACCAGTGGGTGCTGGACTTGCCGGGAAAATGGGACACCGCTCCGGAAATTGCAGGGAGCTACAGCTTGCACAACCAAATGGCGGATCGGTTAAGAACCGGCAGGCACACGGACTTTTTCAGGCTGGTCATCGACCTGAAGCCTGGAGGCAAACCGCGAGCGGAACTCAGCGCGAAAGGCGATGAGCTCTATGTCCTTATTCTTGAGTAGCCGGCGGAGCACCGAGGCGACGCTCCAATTCGACTCTCGCCTGTTTCTTGAGCTCTGGAAGCGAAACCGCGCCTTTGAAGTTCCGGGGTACGGACGCAAACCGGATAAAATCGGGACGCGCCGCCTTGCTCAGGGCTTCCCGGCTCTGCGGCGCAGAAAGCAGATGATGGACATCGGTTTTTAATGCGCGCGCGGCGTCCGTTTTGAGCTCGATGCTGAGGCAGGCGGAATCCTCGTGTTCGCTTTGCCATCGCAACCCCACCACGGCCAAATCCACATCGTCCTCGCCAAGCCCCAATTTGGCCTGTAAGAGATCGCGGATCTCCGTGTTGATTTGGTCGTAGGCGTAATTGGCCCCGCCGCGAATCAACATCGCGGACTCGCGCCCCATCCAATAATAATCGGGTTGACCATCCTCGGGGTTGAGGAGGTAAAAGCCGATATCCGCCAGGCCCGTGTACCAACCATCTTGGAAGACCGACGCGGTCACATCGGGCTGACGAACGTATTCCATCATCAGATTCTCGCCCCTGGCAACCAGGTATCCCGGCTTACCCTCCGCAACCGGCCGCATCAACGCCTCGTGGCCCGGCTCGACAGAAGCCACCAGCCGCACCTCGGTATGGGGTTCATGGGGCCGGCCAATCCAATAGCCCGGACGCTCGCCGTTTTGGTGATCCCAACCCCTTTGAAAGGCGCGTCGGCGAGCCTCGACGCTGAGCGTGGCCGGCGTACCCAAAACCTGGAGGCAGGTTTCCGTGGAACCAAAGCGCACCAGGGGCGGTTTCCCGCTGTAGCGCTCCAGCCGCTGAACCGTGGAGGGTCCGACCGGAGCGGATCCCAGCAGAAATTCCACTTTATTCAACCCGGTTTTCAGGTCGGGCAGCGGTAGGGGAAGCCCATCGGTTTGCTCCAAACGCTCCAGGAAATCGAAGTGCCGCGCCACCGCGGGCAGGATTACCCGATCCCGCGCTCCGTTTCCAATGTCGGCCAACACGCGCCAAAAATCGGTGGTGTAACCCGCGATCAGATGGAGCCTGGCTCCCGGCTTGCGCATGGCCCAGTCGCTCATCGCGGTGGCGTTGGCGTGATGCAGCGGATTGACCACTACGAGATCAAAAGGGCTTTCATCAGGCAACCCCAAAAAGGAATCAAAAGCCTTGGCGTTGGCGTCATAGGCGCGATAGGCATGGCGTACGCCCTTGGGCCGTCCCGTCGTACCGGAAGTAAAGATGACGATCTTGGCATCCTCGCGTGTCAGGTCCAAGTCCCCAAGGGCTTCCCCCGCCATGGCCTCCCTGGAGCCTAAATCGGTTACCGAAAAGAGGCGAAGCTCTGGAAAACACGACCGCATGCTTTCGTGAAGCTCGTCGCCGAGGCCCTCGTGGATCAACAAGCTCGCCTCTGTCAGTTCGATTTTGTAACGCACCGCCTCCGCGGAGTCGGCCTGCCAATTGATCGTAACCGGGGTGCTGCCGATCAAGGTTGCGGCCAGCCGAAAGGCCAGGTCCGCGGGGTGGTTGGCCGTGAAATAATGAACGTGGGTCGAACCCTTGCCCAAACCATGAGCTTTCAGGACCGAGGCCGCGCGGGTCGCCATCTGCCAAAATTGGCCTCGACTCATGGCGCGGCGCGCCAGCCGTTTATGTTTGTCGGGTTGGTAGAAAAACAAAAAGGGCCGGTCCGGTTCCTTCCACGCGGCGAGGTAGGGAATGATGGCAAAATTACAGGTGAGCTCCGGCAAAAGGAGGCTCCTTGGGAGGGGGCTGAGCCCGCGTCGGGCTCCTTCATCATAGCTCGAAGCTGGCCGGGAGCCCTATCTCGATTTTCTCGATGAATCCGCTGTGCCGTGCTAGGCTTTCGGCTTACGCAATACCCATCAACGGATTGACGTTCAATTCCGAGTTCGTTTTCACGAGGAGAGGTTAGCATGAGCGAGAAGGCATGGATGATCTATGGAGCCTATGGCTATTCCGGCGAGTTGATCGCGCGGGAGGCGGTTCGACGTGGCCTGCGGCCCGTGCTCGCGGGCCGCAATGGAGAAAGACTGGCCTCGCTGGCGGAGGAGCTCGGACTTCAGTACAAGAGCTTCGGCCTGGACGATTCGGATCATGTGGCCCAACAGGTTCAGGATATGGCGCTGGTGCTGCACTGTGCCGGTCCCTTTTCAAAGACCTGCCAACCCATGGTGGAAGCCTGCCTGGCGAGCCGCACCCATTACCTGGATATCACCGGCGAGATCGCGGTCTTTGTTTTCGCGCAATCTTGCGACGAAAGGGCTCGCAACGCCGGAGTTTTGCTCTGTCCCGGCGTGGGTTTCGATGTGATTCCCACAGACTGCGTAGCCGCGGCCTTGAAAAAAGCCCTGCCGGATGCAACCCACCTGGCCCTGGGCTTCGATTCCCGATCCAGTTTCAGCCCCGGCACCGCCAAAACCTCGGTTGAGGGCTTGGGCCATGGCGGCAAAATCCGCCGCAAGGGTTCCATCGAAACCGTGCCCCTTGCCTGGCGGGTGCGCCAAATCGATTTCGGCGATGGCGAGAAAACCGCGGTAACCATCCCCTGGGGCGATGTGGCGACGGCCTTTTTCACCACGGGCATTGCCAACATCGAGGTCTATATTCCCAGCTCGCCGAAGATGGTGAAAAAAATGAAACGGCTCAATCTCGTACGCCCTTTGCTGCGCATGGGCCCCGTGCAGAATTTTCTGAAAAAACGCATTGAAAAAAGCGTGCGCGGCCCCAGCGAGAAGCGGCGCAAGCAGACCGGAACTTGCGTCTGGGGCGAGGTCGTGAATGCCTCGGGAGACAAAAAAACCGCACGGCTCAAAACCGCCAACGGTTATGAGGTCACGGTCACCGGCTCGCTCGGCATCGTTCAGGCGTTGCTGGCAAAGGAACCTCGGCCTGGTTACGCCACGCCGTCCCAACTGATGGGCGAGGGCTTCGCGGCCACGCTGCCCGGTTCCGGAGAAATTGTCCTGACCTAGTCAGGGCGCCAATTCCCCTAGGGGCTATTCAGGCGCAGGCGATCGCGAACGTAGGAAACGTACGGGCCCTCGTCGACCAGATTCAAAAAAGTCTGCCAATAGATATTCGCTTTTTCTTTTTCAAGGTTTTTGGCCTCAAGATACAGCGCACCCAGGTTATAGGCGAAGTCTGGGTTTGATGGGTGTCTTTCCTGAAGCGCCTCCAATGCGGCAAGCGATTTTTCCAATTCTTTCTGGCCCGCATTTCCCAAATTTATAGTAGAAAGGGCCCTGGCCAAGATTTCCAAATGATCCAGCTCTGGATGAGTCTTTCCCTGTTCCTTCAAGTCTTGCAGAAAGGTTAAAGCCATGACGGGGTTGCCCTCCAATAGGTAACCACAGGCTTGGTTGATCGGCGCCCCGAGATAGGTGGGATCTTTTTTGCGCGCTTCCTCGAAATAGCTCCTGGCCTTTTGGAGAGCGGCTTGAAATGCTTCTTTCTGAAAGCAGGGGTATCTATCGTCGACGCCTCGTTTCACGGCTCTTTCCGCCAGAGTCTTTTCAGCCAATTGTAAGGGGAGCCGGAACCGCATGACCAGACGGCCATCGCAGTCCGCTAAAATTTTGGCGGCTTGCTGGTGCCAGGTCAAACCGAGGTTGTTGCTCACCTCGCGCCCGGGGAAACGTTCATAAAATTTCATCCAGGATTTCCGAGCCTCCAGGAATTCACCCGCGCGATACTGACCCAGCCCCTTGTGAAAAAAGTCGTCGATATACGTCGCCATATCGCGCATGTTCTCGACCAGACGTTGCGCGCGTTTGGCGAGATTTTGAGAATCCTCGAAAGTGGCGGCAATGGGTAACTGCCTCGCCCATTGCTCGAAAAATGGACTGTCGTCTTCCAGGAGCAACCTCGGTTGAAAACCCGCCATGGCCGCGTAAATCATGGCGTAATCATCGGCCCTTTCTTCTTTTTCTTTTACTTCTCTCTCCCGTTTTTGAAAGGCGCGCACCAACTTTACCGGTTCGGGATCGGCGCCAAGGTCCAGAAAGGCGTGACCATATTCGTGATATTCCAGATGCGTCAACTCGTGAGCCAATACATAAGCAAGCCTGGCGTCTCCCTTCTCCTTTGTCACGCCCTGGTAACAGAAATCCAGGCCGGATTCCGACAGAAGTACGGAGTCGCCGGGTTGGGTGTGGGCATAGGGACCGCCCTCCATATCGAGCACCACCAAGCTGGGAACCAGGGTCGTGGATTTGTCGCTCACCTGCAGCAGCCGCTGGAAGACTTGTTCCGCGCGTTCAAGATGGCGCGAATCTGATGGCGTGGAATGCTCAATCAAATGCGCGTATGAAACCGTCGGAGATGGACGGTCGAGGATGGTCAAAAATGCCGCCAGCAGAAAAGCCGCGGCGAGCGAACCCCACCACCAAACCCGCCTTCCCGCGGATTTTGGCGTAAAGGGAAGGGTTTTGTCACCCTCGGTTTGGCTTGCGGAGGTCGAATCATCAGCCGACGCCCGTGGGCGCGGGCAAAGGCCCTCGGGGGCGTCGCTCGCCTCGGACGAACTGGCATGCGCGTCCTGTAGAAATAGATGGGCCTCCACCACGATTTCCCGGCAATGGTCGCACTGGTCCAGGTGCTGCAGTACGCGGCGGCGCACCTCCTCCCTCGCCTTGCCTTCCGCGAATGCGGCCAACTCTTCGTGTTCGGGGCAGATTGGGTTTTGGGCCATGGCGTACCTTTCAAGGTTTCGAGTATGCCGACCTACATGGGTGGAGACGGACGGCGTTGGTCGTTTTCCCCATTTGAATCGGTATCACTGGGTGAAAAGGGGTGGCTTGCTAGGCGTTCGATCACCTCGGGTCCCACGCCTTCCGATTGCAGCGAACCGCGCAACTGCCGCAGCAGCTTGTCAATACGCCGGTACAGGGGTTTTTGTTTGAGGTTCAGTAGGCGGGCGATTCCGGAAACCGGCAATCCATCCCAAAAACTCATTTTCAGGATCACTCGGTCCTCGGAGTCGAGGGTTTTGAGGGCGCGAGCCAACACGCCGCTCGTCTCCTGAGCGAGCAGAAACCATTCCCGATAGCGCAGGGACTGATCCGCGCTGTCCCCGGTGGGTCTGGTTTCCAGATGCGAATCATCGACCCTACGGGGCTTTTCGCGCACGGGCAGCAAGCTGGCCAGCCGCCGCAATTCCTCCAGGCTAATCTGAATCCGGTGGTTGGTGCGAATAATTTCCGCGGCCTGGTCGAAGCGGTGGCCGTCGCGCACCAACAGCGTTTCCAAAAGCTCCGCGGTGGACCCCAGACGACGGGCCATGGCGGAGGTACGCCACTTGCCCCATTTGTGATGGCGGTAATCCTGGAACAGGTGCTGAATGACGGTAAAGAGAAAGCTTTTGATGCCGCTCTCGCCGCGGTACTTGCGCAGAATAGCGGAATCGTTTTCCAGCAGCTTGACATGGACGTAGGAGGCAAAGTCCTCTCCGGCCTCGGTGTCGAGGTGTTGCCGCCGGCTAATGAAATGAATGACATCCCCAATCACTTTCTGGTGTTGAAGATAGGGTTGTTCCTGGTCGATGGACTCCACGTCGGGCCCCACGGTCTGAAAAAAAGGATATCCGTGTGAGGCATTATGAGCAAAAAAGACGGGGAAATCAAATGAGGTGCGCGAACATGAATCGCAAGGCCTCCCCTATCTCCATCGATCCACGCGCCTACTCCTGGATTCGCCACGACGATTCTGAGCATGTCCAAATCAGCCCGGGGCTCCGCCTAGCTGACGCTTGGGGATTCAGAAATAGGCGGAAAATAAAAGGGTTCTTCCTTTCTTCTTTTGGCCATTATTTGCGGACAAAATTTCAAGATAATCACGATAACTCAAGCCGGTTTAGTCCAATTGTCCTGAAAATTT